>CAZBFC010000188.1:0-2040 GCA_964491095.1 uncultured archaeon
ATCGAACAGCAGAACTTGTAGAAGATGAAGACGTTACAAAGCTCAGTGCCATGTGCAAACTCTTAATCGCTAGAACTGCAAAGAAGGCCGCTGACATAACAGTTGAAATATACGGTGGACATGGATTGATAAGAGGATCACCAGTCGAGAGGGCTTACAGGGATGTTAAAGCGTTGGACATCGGAGAAGGCACATCAGAGATTATGAAGATGATCATTGCAAGAAGCATTCTAGGCTAACTTTATCGGAAGATTATCTTAGTGTTGAGAACTTAGCGCTCAAGAAATATATTTAAAAACTATTCGAGTTGAATTCTCCTTTCTTTTGGGACGTAATTCTTAACGATCTTACCGTTTCCCTTTCCACACCCTAAGAAGAAATTTTTCCATTTCAGTATAATGTAACCCTTAACGGGTAGCTTTAAATCTTCACCGCTCATCCATCTCCTCGCATTCTCGTCATCCAATTCGATCACGTTCTTCTTTGCAAGCTTTCCAACGATAAAGCTACCCTCAATTGACAACCTTATCCCATTCTTTTCAAGCGTTCCAAAATACAGCCCATAATGATACTCTGGAACTTCGAGCTGACATTTTTTGAATGCATAAACTCTGTGCTTTCCTCTTTCCTCAAACTCCAAATTGAGGTTCAGGAATTCCGTTTTGTCTACACCAAACTGCTTTTCAAGGAACTCTGCGATTTTCTCCTTTAGCATTGGTAGAGAGTTTAGGCTGAGATTTTTAGGATTTTTGGACAATTAAGCAAATAAGAGAAAAGAACTAAGCAGGTTTTAAAATCTTGGCGATGAAAAACCCCTCAGTATCATTGTCTTGAGGATGTATTCTTAAACATTTCAGTACGTCTCTACAGTACTCTCTATCTTCAAACTTCGTTATAGGCCTCTGACTTTTGACTGGCAGATCTATTTCAACGACCTCTGCATCCGTATTCATAACGAGATGCTCGATGACCTCCTCATTCTCAAGAGGATCGAGTGTGCATGTAGCATAAACCAAAACTCCTCCGGGCTTCAATGCTCTGTAGCCGGCCATAATAAGTTCTTTCTGTAATCTTGACAACGATTCGACCTCTTTGAGTCTCCACATCTTAAGATACTTGAAGTTCTTCCTGATCATTCCAACGTTACTGCAGGGGGCATCCAAAAGCACCCTATCGAACGTATCTTTGAATCTCTTGAAAAATCTGCCGTCTTTCATAGTTACCCTTGCGATCGTAACTCCACATCTCTGCAGATTTGAAATCAGAATATTTAGCCTATCAACTTTAACGTCATTCGCAATTATACAACCTTCGTTTTGCATGTACTGGGCAATCTGTGTAGTTTTCCCTCCAGGAGCGGCTGCCATATCTAAAACAAGCATTCCCGGTTTAACATCTAAGGCGACGGCAGGAATCATCGCAGATGCTTCTTGAGAGAATATCAAGCCCAATTGATGCTCTATTGTTCCCCCTACCTTTTCTGCATTGATGAAGAATCCTTCTTTACACCAAGGAATCGGCTCAAGCTCGAACCTCTCGCTTAAACTTCTAACAACATCCTCAACACTCGCTTTGAGCGTATTAACTCTTATGCTTGTCCTTAGAGGTTTGGCCATGTATTTGTAGAATTCATCCGAATCGTCGATATTCTCATATCTTTCCACAAACCTTGGATTTATCTTTCTAAATTCTTCCTTGATCTCTTTGGGTGTTAGGCTCTCGCTGATCATTCGTACACTCTTGAGAGATAGTAGAATAAAGCTGTTCCGATAGGTTCGTAAGTATTTATCCATCTTGCCAATTACAGTTGAATGAAAATTCCCAGCTGAAGCATGCAGATTATATGTTTAAATATTGTGACATGGTAAGGTTTTTAAATCTCAAACCATAATGGCTAATCGGGTGGGCCGGTAGCTTAGCCAGGTAGAGCGCGGGACTCTTAATCCCGCGGTCGGGGGTTCAAATCCCTCCCGGCCCGCTAAAAAACGTTCATTCGAAACCCTTGAGAAAAGCTTTTACGTTCTTCCCCAATACCTCGCA
>CAZBFC010000189.1:0-11521 GCA_964491095.1 uncultured archaeon
CGACTCAATTATGAGCAAACTTTGACGATCACGGATCGCTATGCAGAATGTTTTGTCCAACGTAATATCAATATACTTATGATGGTCTACATGGACAAGATGTATGGACGTTATAACTGCCGAAGTTATCAGGAAATCAACCGAGTTTATAGCTGAGGAGATGGGTATCGTTTTAAGAAATACGGCATACTCTCCAAACATAAAGGATAGGATGGATTGCAGCTGTGCTGTTTTATCTGCCAGCGGGGAGATCATTGCCCAGGCTGAACATATCCCAGTTCATTTGGGAAGTCTAGCGGTTGGGGCTAAAAACATACTTGAATATCTTGACAGAGAGGAAATCAGCGTTGAGGAGGGTGATGTAATAGTTGTAAACGATCCCTACATAGCTGGAACTCATCTTAACGATGTTACGATGCTTAAGCCAATATTTTGCGATGACCTATTGGGATTCGTGATAAACAAGGCTCATCACGTGGATGTTGGAGGTAGTTATCCGGGAAGCATGAGTTGCAATGCGAAAGTGCTCATTCAAGAGGGATTGATCATACCACCTGTAAAACTCGTAAGGCGAGGAAAGATCGATGAAGATGTTTTGAAGCTTATAACTTCAAACGTCCGAATTCCGAGATACACGATGGGAGATCTGAAAGCTCAGATCGCCTCACTGAACGTTGGAGAGAAGAGGGTTAAGGAGCTTGTGGATAAGTATGGATCTGATACCGTTGCCGAGGCTTGGAATTGGAGTTTGGAGTATACGGAGAGGTATCTCAGAGCTAAGATTGCAGATATCCCAGACTGCGAAGTTAAAGCTGTAGATTATTTAGAATTCGGAGATAGACTTATAAATATAAACGCGAAGGTTACGATTAAGGGTGATAGAATTAAAGTCGATTTCTCTGGAAGTCATAAACAGATCGACGCTCCTCTTAATGCCGTTTTTGGTGTCACGGTAGCCTCCACATCTTTTGCAATAAAAGCAGTCTTAGATCCCGAGATGCCTATGAACTACGGTTTCTTTAGGGTCATAGAGATATATGCCCCAAAGGGTACGATCGTAAACCCCATAAAGCCAGCTCCGGTTGCAATTGGAAACGTTGAAACCTCACAACGCATAGTCGATGTCCTTCTTAAAGCTTTATCAAATGTATTCCCAGTACCTGCAGCATCTCAGGGAACCATGAACAACGTAGTTATAGGTGGTAGTGGCTGGGCTTTTTACGAAACGATCGGTGGGGGAAGTGGTGGCAGACCAAATGGGGATGGTGTCGATGGTATTCACACGAACATGACGAATACTATGAACACTCCCGTAGAGGTTATAGAGAACGAATACCCCATAATGATCCTAGAATATTCTCTAAGAGAGGATTCTGGTGGAGCCGGTAAGTACAGAGGAGGTTTGGGAATCAGAAGAGTTTACAAGGTTCTAGAAGATTCCATTCTTTCTTTAACTGCCGAAAGAATTAGATTATCCTCCTGGGGTCTCAATAGCGGCTTGAACGGAAAATCGGGTGAGCATTACGTCATCAGATCTGGTAAAAAGATCAAACTTTCGGGAAAGGATACCGTAAGCTTAAGCAAGGGTGATATCGTCGTCATCAACACTCCCGGCGGGGGAGGTTACGGCAAGCCAGAGGAAAGAGATCCAAAACTCGTTTTAGAGGATGTGAGAGATGGGAAGGTGTCGATCGAATCCGCACTAAGTGTTTATCGCGTTAAGATCATCGAAAAAGATGGCGAACTTACGGTCGATTATGTGGAGACCGAAAAAATTAGACAAAAGTGCTAAAAAATCAGTGCTTCGGCATCTTCAAATCAAGTGCAAAATCTAAAAGCAGAACAAGCAAGTTAATAATGCCACGATGATGATTACTCCCGCCCCTGAGTTATGATGAATATTACGCTAACTGAGTGGCTCCAACATCTCCCCCGGCACAGGAACGGGATATCTTGCCGTAAGACAAGCCAAGCATAGTTCACATCTTTTAAACCCTACAGCCTTAAGCAAACCTTCCAAGCTAAGATAGGCCAAGCTGTCTGCATTTAACATCTCACGAATTTCTTCAATGCTCCTACCACTTGCAATCAGCTCCTCCCTTGTGGACATATCTATCCCAAAGTAGCACGGAGCTATTATCGGAGGACTTCCGACTCTGAAATGCACTTCCTTCGCCCCAGCCTTTCTAACCATATCCACGATCTTTCGGGATGTCGTCCCTCTTACGATACTATCGTCAACTAGAACTACCCTCTTACTTGCAACGTTTTCCCTGACGACGTTCATCTTGAGTTGAACGGAAAGCTCCCTAAGCTTCTGCTCGGGCATTATGAACGTTCTACCTACATACCTGTTCTTTATCAAAACTTCCAAATAAGGTAATCCAGATTCTTCAGAAAAACCTATTGCAGCCGTTGTTCCGCTATCCGGAACGGGAGAAACCAAATCAGCATCAACGGGACTCTCCCTTGCAAGGATCTTGCCCATCCTATGTCTGGCCTTGTAAACGCTGACACCGTCGATTATCGAATCAGGTCTTGCGAAGTATATGTACTCAAACACGCACCTCGCCAACCTCTTGCTTTCGGCGATCTTGACAAATTCAACATCACCGTTTTGGATTATCACGGCCTCACCGGGCTTAATATCCCTAACCTTCCCGGCTCCAATGGCATCTAAGGCACAGGTTTCGCTTGCGATCACGTAGCCAAAATCCGTCTCCCCGATGCAGAGGGGTCGAAAGCCCAAAGCATCTCTGAAGCCGATTAGAGTATCGTTGAATAGAATCGTAAGGGAGAAACTTCCGATCAATTTTTCATGCAAAAGACCCAAAGCCTCAACCAAATCGAACTTCATCAAAAACGAGGAAAGCAGTTGGGCTATGACCTCCGTATCGGAATTTGTAACGAAAATTCTACCCTCATTTTCGAGCATAGCCCTGAGCTGAGGATAGTTGACGAGGTTGCCGTTGTGTCCAACTGCCAAATAGCCAGCTTTGGATTTAACCAGAATCGGTTGGGCATTCTCAAGTTTAGATTCACCCGTCGTGGAATATCTTACATGCCCAATTGCACACCTACCTTTAAGTTGAGCCAGAACGGATTCGTCGAAGACCTCCGTAACCAAACCCATTCCTCTGTAGAGTTCAATCGTGCCTTCGCTGGCAACTGCAATCCCTGCAGACTCCTGACCCCTATGTTGTAGTGAATAGAGGGTAAAGTAAGCTATTTTTGAAGTTAAGGCTTCATCATCACAGTAAACGCCGACTATGCCACACATCTAATTGCTCTTCTTTTTCTTCTTTAACCAGTTGTAACTTCTCATCCTCTTGCTCCTTCCAAATCCGCATGCAGCACAATATCCCTTTCTCCAGTGGAACGAAACCCTACCACACCTTCTGCACTTTATGTGAACTATCTTTCTACCTCTTTTACCCATCGCAGCTGTTCCGTCCGACATTCTACATCACCTACTGCGAGGGTGATACGAATACTACGGTGTCCCCTCTGATTATAACACTTCCCAATTTTCTTACTACCTCTCCGTTCTGAATCTCCTCAGCATCTTCAAGAACCAAGTTCATATGGATGTCGTATCCGTTCAGAATTCCCCTGAACTCCCTACCCCCCTTTAACCTCACCAAGACAGGCGTTTGCAACGCTTTATTTAGAACATCGAGTGGTCTTTTGGCCATACCGTCTCCTCCAAAAATGCTTTTAACTTCGTTCATCTCATGACTATTTAAAAATATCGGAGGTTCGACATGAAGAGACACATGCTCAGAAAGAAGGAAGCAAAGCAGATAGCTAAGAGTTTGGCCGAAACAACTGGCATAGAAATCAAGGGCAGTATGGAAAGGGCTGAGATCAACGGAAAGGTCGTGATCTTGGTTGATGGAGAACCTTTGATCTTGGAGTATGATGGAAAGTACTATTTTACAGTTTACGGCCTGTTGAAGTTTAAACCTTCGAAGGGTAAGGTCGTCGTCGATGAGGGTGCCATGCCACACATAATAAACGGTGCCGATGTCATGAAACCCGGAATAGTTGAAGCTGATGAGAAGATAAAGGCAGGGGATTTCGTTTACGTCGTTGTTGAGAAGAAAGAGACTCCTTTGGCAGTCGGAATCGCCCTTGTCGATGGTAAGGAGATGGTCGGTGGAAAGGGAAGGGCAGTTAAGAACATCCATCATTTAAAAGATAAGATCTGGAAGACTTTTTTCAAATGATATTTTTCGTGGCCTTTTTTAGCTAGGATCGATCCACACTCAAAATCGTAAACGATCTTATACCATTGCTAAATTCCATCGAGCATGTCGAGAAGGTTGAGGACGGTCATCAAAGCCAAAGATAAGAACTCGATGTGTTACTGGGCAACCGTAAGAAACCCTCTAAGGGTTGCCTTAAACTACATTGTCGTTTCCATCTGCAGGATTCTACCGTCCTTAGCATTAAAACGGTGGCTTTTAAGGAGGATAGGTGTTAAGGTTGGAAAGAACGTCGCATTCGGTTTGGAATCAACCGTAGACATATTCTATCCAGAGCTGATCGAAATAGGAGACAACACGATCATAGGCTACAACACAGTCATACTGGCTCACGAATTTCTGAGGGATGAGCTTAGAATCGGGGAGGTAAAGATAGGTAAAAACGTAACAATCGGAGCCAATTGCACGATACTACCAGGTGTAACCATAGGAGACAACGCAATAATTTCAGCGCACAGCCTCGTAAATTCGGATATCCCGCCAAATGTTTTGGCTGGGGGAGTTCCAGCGAAAATCATAAAGGAGTTATAGTTTTTTGAGATATTCGATCACACTTTCGAACACAGCTCTCCCATCTCCAGCCGATTCTGGATTTTCGAACCAGTCTGGATGCTGATATCTCCAGAAAACCCTTTCTGGATGGGGCATCAAGCCAAAGACGTTGCCCTTAACGTTGCAGATTCCGGCTATGTTGTAGATCGAGCCGTTCGGATTCCAGGGATAGCCAGCGTAGTTGCCTTTATCATCGACGTATCTGAAGACGATCTGGTCGTTCTCGATCAGTCTATTCACGTACTCCTCCTCCTTGCCCTTTGGAAATATCACTCTGCCTTCGGCATGTGCAACTGGAAACATAACGATCTTACCTTTTTCTATCTTCCTTGTAAACACGCATTTTCCGTTGTTCTCATGCTTTAGGAAAGTTGGTCTGCATTCAAATCTGTTCGATTCGTTTATACCCAAAGCCATCTCCGGCTTGTCAGCCAAAGGCTTATCCTCATCGAATCCCGGTAAAGCTCCCAACTCAGCCAAAACCTGAAATCCGTTGCATATTCCCAGAACGGGATAACCCTCCTTTATAAACACCTCCAAATCTCGTCTGAGAACACTTTTCACTCTGGCGGAGAATATTGCCCCAGCCCTAACGTAATCTCCGGCTGAGAATCCTCCAGGGAATACTATGCAGTGGTAATCGAATAGGCTACGTTGATCCTCATCCCTTATCATATCGCTGTAAAATTGCTTTAAATGGACGGCTTCAGCATAAACTCCCAAGCTTCTGAAAGCCTTAACGGTTTCGTCTTCGCAGTTCGTTCCTTCGATCCTCAAAACAGCAACTTTGATTTCTTCAAGCTCCATAACCATCACCATCCAGTAAACCTGATCAAACCGTTCCTCCAAGCTTTATCGATTTCTTCAACCGATATCGAAACGATACCCTTAATCTTCAGCTCATCTCCCTCAACTGTACCGATATGATATGCCGAAACTCTCTTTCTTCTCAGGAATCTAACGAATTCTTCCGCATCGTCAACCTCAACTAGCCATCTAGTGTTTGACTCCGCAAACAGCTTGACGTAATCTTCTCCTCTAAGCCCGTTCAAATCTACAACGCAGCCTATTCCACCACCTATGCACATCTCAGCCAAAGCTACCGCTAAGCCACCTTCCGCAAGATCGTGGCATGCGTAAACCTTGAAGTTTCTGAAGGCTTCAAGCATAGCATTGGCATACTTCTTCAACCTCTTCGGAGATGTTTTGGGTACTATCGTACTTCTCTGTCTCATCACTGCGCAGTACAAACTCCCACCGAACTCCTTCAGTGTTTCACCCACAAGCACGATTTCGCCCTTGCCCTTGAAGTTTGAAGTTATCGCTTTGCGAATGTCTTCAACGATTCCAATACCCATGAGCGTTGGAGTCGGTGCAACAGCCGAATATGGAGTTTCGTTGTAGAAACTTACGTTTCCACTCACGCAAGGCAATCCAAATCCCCTCGCCATCCAGCCCAAAGCTTTAACGCATTCGACGAATTCACCCATCCTTTCCGGTTTTTCGGGATTTCCGAAGTTTAGGCAATCTGCAAAGCTGTGCGGGATCGAATTCACAGCTATGAGATTTCTCACCATCTCGTCGAAAGATGAGGCCGTTCCCCAGAACGGATCTATCTTGGTCATCCACGGATTTACATCCGCCGTAACTGCAATTCCACGCCATGAATCTGTTGGCTTTATCACAGCACAGTCACCGTGCCCCTCCCTGTTTATCCTGCCTTGCAGTGGCTTTACTACGGTGCAAGCCCTAACTTCGTGATCGTACTGTCTTACAACCCACTCCCTGCTCGCAACGTTCGGATGACTAAGCATTCTCAAAAGAACGTCGGCATAATCTGAAGGAGGAGACGTTTCATCGATAGCCTCAACCTTCTTTCTTACGTAAGGTCTACAGTATTCAACTGCCCTGACCACGAAATCTATGTCCATCTCGTAAACCTTGTAACCCTTGTAGTAAATTCTTAAAATTCTGTCAGCCGTTGCTTTTCCAATCACAGTAGCAGGAACGTCCCACTTCTGGAATATGTAAAGTACCTCATCCACATGCTCAGGTCTAACGGTTAACATCATCCTCTCCTGGCTTTCAGAAATCCAGATCTCCCATGGTGCCATTCCCTCCTCTTTAAGCGGAACCTTGTCGAGCCATATCTCTGCACCGCAGTTTCCGGCTAAAGCCATCTCTCCGATGACACAGCTCAAGCCACCTCCACCCAAATCTTTCATTCCAGTTACGAGTCCCTTCTCTACGACTTCCAAGCAAGCATGAATGAGTGGCTCTTTCATTATCGGATTTCCCAACTGAACGGCACTTCTAGCCTCTTCCTCGCTATTCTCATCCAATTCAGCCGAAGCAAACGTAACGCCGTGAATTCCATCTCTTCCGGTAGCTCCGCCCACAAGGACGAAAAGATCACCAACTCCTCCAACCTTCGATGGAATAACGTTCTTCTTTTTTACTATTCCAATACAGCCGACGTTCACAAGACAGTTTGTGAGATAGCTATCGTCAAAGAACAGCATTCCAGCAACGGTTGGAATCCCAACCCTATTACCGTAATCTCTAATTCCAGCGACGACTCCGTAGAGCAGGTAGAGCGGATGCTTAGTCCCCTTTGGAATCTTATCTTCGGGTGTGTCCAAATTGCCAAAGAATAGTGGATCGATCAAAGCTACGGGCTGAGCGCCCATGCAAAGTACATCCCTCAAAATTCCTCCTATACCAGTAGCTGCACCTCCGTAAGGTTCGATTGCAGAGGGATGGTTGTGAGATTCTAAAGCGACAACATAGGCATATTCATCATCGAATTCCACAACACCTGAATCCTCCTTTATTGCAGATATAACGTAATCCTTTTCAATCCCAAATAGATACTCCCTCAGATAGCACTTAGAACTCTTATAACAGCAGTGCTCACTCCAAGCCTGAGCGATCGATTGAAGTTCTATGTCATAGGGATTCCTCCCTTTTTTCTTAAAGTATTCCTTAATCTTCTTCATTTCGTCCAAGTTAAGAGCTAAGCCCATCTCCTCGCTGATCTTAATCAGATCTTCATCACTTGCGTTCAGGATGTCCACTTCGTAGAGCTCAAAAGGGACATCAACCTTCCTGTATATCATCGAGATCGCTTGAACAGTTCAATATAAATTCGTATCGGTATGAGCTTTGGTGTTCTTTTTGCGTACTCTCTCCAAGCTTCACCCCAATAACTTTCAAGTTCTTTCTCCTCAATTTCTATGACGACAAAAAGCGTTAATGTGATCAAAATGGATAAAATCATTGCAATGACACTTCCGGTCGATACTGCTAGGGATATCGAGCAAATCATCATAGAGAGATAAAATGGATGCCTGCAAAATTTATAAACACCATCCGTATAAAGTTTTTCGAAATCTTCCGGCCTATCGTGTTTCCTTGGAAATTTTGAATGTATATAGATCATGGCAATGAAGGACAAGGCAAACACGACGTAGCTGACATCCCTTAGGATATCGGGAATCGAGATGTAGGGTGGAAAGAATATGGCAAATATCTCAAGAGCAAACAGGGCTCCAGCAATTTTCCTAACTTTAAACGACTCTATCATTCTACCCAAACGATCCTATACTTCTGAATTACCGGATTGGCCAGCAACTTTTCACACATCTCTCTAATCTCCTTCTCAGCTTCCTCCTTGCTTTTGGCATCGATCTCGATTCTGAAAACCTTTCTTGCTGAGACACTCTTAACCTTTCTAAAACCAAGCAATCTTAAAGCCTTTTTCGTTGCTTCACCTTCGGGATCAGCCACACCCTCTTTAAGCTCTATATAAACGTCAGCAATCATGATAATGCGTTGATTGGCTGAACTATAAACGTTTTGATTGTTAGCTTAAGAGTTACAACCACATAGATCAATCGATATTCCCATATATACATATCGAGAGTTTTTGTGTAGAATTTATATAGTTTCATGTTAACAAAGATTGTAATGAGCGGCGGTTATATGGGTAAGATTTTGAAGGTAAATCTGAGCGACGGTACGGTTAGGGCAATTCCTACAGACATGGAGACAGCCAAAAAATACTTGGGTGGCAAAGGTTATGCTGTAAAACTGCTTTACGATTACCTAAAGGCATACGAGAAGGAGGGTATTGCTCCAAGAGATATAGATCCATTTGGAGAGGAGAACGTCTTGATTTTTGCCACAGGCCCAGCTACCGGTGTTGTGGGCTTTCCCTGTTCTGGAAGATACCATGTCATGGCCCTAAGATCCCCGCTAACCGGTTCAATTGCAAGTGCAAATTCTGGAGGGAGATGGGGACCTTTCCTTAAATTTGCAGGATACGATGCGATAATAGTTGAAGGAAAATCCGAAGAGCCAGTTTATCTGGAAGTTATCGATGGTAGTGCAGAATTGAGAAGTGCCAAGGATCTGTGGGGTAAAAACGTATTCGAAACTGAAAAGATATTAAAGGAGAGAGCTGGGGTTAGATGTAGCGTCGCCTGTATTGGGCCAGCCGGAGAAAATCAGGTTCTCTTCGCATGCATAATGAACGATGAACACAGAGCAGCTGGAAGAACAGGTGTTGGTGCTATAATGGGTTCCAAGATGCTTAAGGCTATAGTGGTTGGAGGGGAACAGAGACCGATGGTGGCAAAGCCGGATGAATTCGATGCTGTTTCAAAGGAGGCGATAGATAAGCTGAAGAAAAATCCCGTTACCGGTGAGGGTTTGCCGAAGTATGGAACCGCCATACTTGTAAACATAATCAACAATGCTGGAATTTTGCCATACAAGAACTGGCAGACAGGCTACAATGAAAAGGCGGATGAGATCAGTGGTGAAACTTTGGCCGAGAAGTATCTATTAAAGAACAAGGCGTGCTGGGGTTGTCAGATTGGTTGCGGAAGGGTTACTGCAGTTAAGGAGGGTTGCTTCCAGATCCTCTACTCAGAGGGACCAGAGTACGAATCGATATGGGCTTTGGGAAACGCCACCGGCGTTATGCAGCTAGATGCTATCATCAAGGCCAACCATCTTTGCGACGAGCTAGGATTGGATACGATTTCGATGGGTTCAACGATCGCATGTGCGATGGAGTTGAGGGAGAAGGGATACATTCCAGATGAGGTACTTGAAGGTTTAGACCTAAGATTTGGAAACGCCACAGCGATGGTTGAAGCCGTTTGGAGAACTGCGTACAAGGCAGGGTTTGGTAGATACCTTGCATTAGGCTCAAAGAGGTTGGCCGAGATATTTGGTGCTCCAGATCTTTCGATGAGTGTGAAAGGATTGGAACTTCCAGCCTATGATCCGAGAGGAGCAAAGGGCATCGGTTTAACTTACGCAACCGCAAATAGAGGAGGTTGCCACGTCACAGGATACACAATATCACCTGAAATCCTAGGAATACCAGAAAAGATAGATCCGTTAACACCTGAAGGGAAGGCTCAATGGGTAAAGGCATTCCAAGACTTTACATGTGTTGTAAATTCGACAGTGAACTGCCTGTTCACAACATTCGCATTGGGTGCTGAAGATTACGCCAAATTGCTGTCAGCAGTGACTGGCTGGGATCTAACAACTGATGATGTAATGCGAATTGGAGAGAGGATCTACAACTTGGAAAGAGTAATTATGAACAAGTTCGGATTCACTGGAAAGGATGACACGTTGCCAAGGAGGTTACTGCAGGAACCGATGCCTGAAGGAGCAGCAAAGGGACAAGTAGTGGAACTTGATAAGATGAAGGAAGAATATTACAAGCTTAGAGGTTGGATAGACGGAGCTCCAACCCCAGAGAAGCTTAAGGAGCTTGAGATTGAACTTTAGTAAATTTTATATTTTTACTTTCATTAATTTTTATTTTGATCAAAAAACAAAATAAAAATTTAAATTTTAAAAATTTAAAAAATTAATTAAAGCTGATGAAAGTTAATCATTCTTTAACTTCTTCCACATCAGTGGACTTGCACTTTGGGCACCTAGGAGCTTTCTTCTTAGCCTTTGACAACCACTCGTATCCACACTGCTTGCACTTAACCCTCCTCCCCGCCGCCATACATATATAATTATTCTAAAAAGATATTTAAACTTTATTTCTGTAAACTTCTTTTTATGAAAGCTTAAAATTGAGAGTGGTAAATTTAGATGTTTTATAAAGTAAATTTATTCAAGATAATTAAAAAATTCAGTAAGATCGCAGACAACAGATTTAGATTGCGTTTCAAAATTTTAACTGAAAAATTTAGATAAGAAGATAGCGCCGCCGCCAGGATTCGAACCTGGGACCATCGGCTTAACAGGCCGACGCTCTACCAGCTAAGCTACGGCGGCTCGAATTGTGTATTGTATACATGTGCATTTAAATCTTACTCTCGGTGGCGATGATCCTCCTTGCGTTAAGTTTGCCCAATTTGGAAGCTCCGTCAACCACTATGGACTCATCAGCCTCAACAACCCCTATCACCGAACCACTAGCTATTCGAACGTTTTTAGCTTTAACAAAATAGCCTACACACTTATCTTGAATAAACACATCTTCATCAGCCTTTATAGATTTAAATCTTGTGTATGCCCCGATTACAGCCCTTCTACAGATTATATCACCGCTGACTGTACATCCCTTAGCCAAGTAAACCTCATCTGCCTCTATATTTCCCCAGAAGTTTGTAAACATTCCAGCCACCACTCTTCCATTAAATCTGAGATGTCTAACA
>CAZBFC010000190.1:0-3476 GCA_964491095.1 uncultured archaeon
TAGCGAGATTTTAAGCATCATTGCCTCAGCAGTGTTGACGATGCGTTATATAATACACATTTTTAAAAAAAGAAAAAGTTAAATTAGTGTTAATTATACTTAAAATTACCAGAACCAGAAGGCCATTCCACCTTCCATAACCTTCACGTTCTTGAATCCATACCCTTCAAGTATTCTCAGCGCCTCGTAGGCTCTACTACCTATCTGACAGAGTATTATGATCTCCTTATCCTTTGGAACCTTGTCGATGTTCTCTCTTAATTCTTCAAGCGGTATCCTCAGCACCCTTGGATCCTCTATCTTCTTGAACTTTCTGTATTCTTCATCAGACCTTATGTCAAGCAGAACTATATCCTCCCCTTTATCAAGCTTCTCCTTAACCTCAAAGCTTGAAATCGTCTTATACAGTCCATCTCTCTTGTTTCTTACAACGTTCGCTGCATGGATGAGTGTGTCTATCACGGTTGAGTACGGAGGTGCATAGGCCAGATCGAAGTTTGCCAAGTCGTCTATCGTCGCTCCCATCTGAATCGCCGTAGCAACGATGTCGATCCTCTTGTCCACAACTCCCAAACCAACCATCTGTGCACCCAAAAGTTTTCCGGTCTTTGCATCCGCAATTAGCTTGATCCTTATCGGCTTCTGCCCGGGCATGAAGTGTGTTCTGTCTGGGCCGGGACACAATGCTGTGATCACATCGTAACCCAACTCTTTAGCTTGCTTTTCGGTTAAACCAGTTCTCGCAACGTTTAGGTCGAACACCTTCAGTATCGTTGTTCCTATCACTCCAGGGAATGTCGATTTTCCACCGGTTATGTTGTCACCTATTATCCTCCCATGCTTAACCGCTATCGTGCCGAGGGGCATGTAAACTGGCTTGCCCGTGATCAGATGGATATTCTCAACACAGTCTCCACCGGCGTATATGCTTTCATCGGAAGTCTGCAGATATTCATTTACCTTTATCGCTCCTGTCTCTCCAATCTCCAATCCGCAGGCTTTTGCCAAATCGACGTTTGGCTTGACTCCAACTGCCATCAGAACCAAGTTCGCTTCTATCTCCTTTGTACCATCGACCTTAACTCCAGCTACCCTTCCATCCTTCGCAATTATCTCCGTAACCCTGCTTCCAGTCAGAACCTTGATACCCTTTTCTGCCAAGTAGCTCTGGATGAGCATTGCCATCTCTCTGTCAAGTAAAGCCGGGAGAACGTGATCGAGCAACTCAACCACCGTAACTTCGACATCCAAATTCGACAGAGCTTCAGCAGCTTCCATCCCAATCAATCCACCACCTATTATAACAGCCTTCTCCAAGATACCCTCATCCCAAAGGTCGAGTATCTTCTCAGCATCTTCCGGATCAAACAATGTCACTACACCCTCAGCATCAGCGTTCGGCAAGTTCAGTCTTATCGGCTTTGCTCCCATCGCCAAAACGAGGTAGTCGTATGGTATTTCATCTTCACTTCCATCCTTAACGATCTTAACCACCTTTCTCTGTCTATCTATCTCCGTCACTTTGGTTTCCGCAAGTACTTCGATGTTCTTTATCTTTTTAAAGTATTGAGTATCTCTAACGACTCCAGCCAAGGTTTTTCTCAAATCGTCGAGTTCGTTGACTATTCCACCAACGTAGTAGGGCAAGCCACATCTACCCAAGGAAGGGTACCTTCCAGCATCTATAACTGTGATTTCAGCTTCTGGATCTCTTCTTCTCGCTCTGCAGGCGGCCTTTAAACCACAAGCTCCGCCACCTATGACAACGATCTTCATAGGCTTACGTCTGCGTTCAGTTAAATAAAATTTTATATTTCAATGATCGTCAATATTCGAGATGGATGCGTTACAATCGCTACTTGCGATAGTCAAGGATATATACAACCAGATGAGGGAGGGAAAAGTTCCCGAAATAAAAATTACGACGAGAACTAAGCAAAACATAGAGTTCAGCGAAAGCTCGGAAGTTTGGGTTTATGGAGACAAGAAATCAACGAGATCTGCCAAAAGCGTTAGAGGAGCTTATCAGCTTTTGAGGATGGTTTACGTCATCGGCTTTCTGAAGGAGCAGATCAAGCAGAACAAGTCCTCTACGCTTAGAGAACTCTATTATATTTCGGAAAATTGGGGAATTGCAAAGTTCAATGAGCAACTTGAAAGCGATAGGCTGATAGAAGATCTGGAAATTCTTACCGGGCTACAAAGAGAACACTTCAACGTTCGTCCGGAGGAGGATGGAGCGACGGTGCTTGGGCCCATCAAGATCAAGGAGAAGACGAGGAGAGGGGAGAGGATAATTCACTGTCAGGACGATGTCGGAGAGGGAGGCTATCAGATACCGACAAATGTCGACAACTTGGAATTTATAGAATGCGATGCCGATTTCGTCATAGCGATCGAAACGGGCGGAATGAGAGATAGACTTGTTGAGAACGGGTTCGATGAGAAGTTCAATGCGATAATAGTTCATCTTAAAGGTCAGCCGGCGAGGAGCACTAGGAGGTTGCTCAGAAGGCTGAACACCGAGTTGAATCTGCCGGTTGTTGTTTTTACCGATGGGGATCCTTGGAGCTACAGGATCTACGCATCGGTTGCATACGGATCGATAAAATCCGCCCATCTGTCCGAATACCTTGCAACTCCCTCGGCCAAATTCGTTGGGATCCGACCTTCCGATATAGTGAAGTACGATCTACCCTCAGATAAGCTGACGGATGAAGACATCAGAGCTTTGAATTCCATTCTGGAGGATCCAAGGTTTAACAGTGAATTTTGGCATAAGGAGATTAAGCTTCAGCTTGAATTGGGTAAAAAATCGGAACAGCAGGCTTTGGCTAAGTACGGGCTAGATTTCGTGACAGATGTTTACTTGCCGGAGAGGTTGACCGAACTCGGTGTGCTAAGGTGAATCATAAAGTAAAAATAAGTTTTAGGATCAACCTAATTTGATGTTTGAAATTGAAGAGATAAGGAGAAGGCGTAAGAAGTTGGGTTTAACTCAAAAGGAGTTGGCAGAGCTCGTTGGTGTAAGCCAACCACTTATAGCTAGGATAGAATCTGGAACGATCGATCCAAAGCTTTCACTTGTCAAGCGGATTTTCGAGGTTTTAGATGAGTTAGAAGGAAAGAAGGTCACGGCAAGAGACGTTATGAACTCCCCTGTGATCTATGCAACTCCCGAAACTCCACTTAAGGAAGTTATGGAGATCATGATGGAGAAGGGTATTTCCCAGATGCCCGTTTTGAAATCTGGGAAGGTTGTTGGCAGCATAACCGAAAGCTCAATTATAAGGACGATACTTTCAAAGGGTAAGGCCAACAAGCTTAAGGCGAAAGATTGTATGGACAAGCCGTTTCCAGAGGTTTCACCTTCCGAAAGCGTTGATGCAATTTCGAAGCTATTGCTTGAGAATCCGGCGGTTTTGGTCGTTGAGGATGATAACATAATCGGAATAATTACCAAGCAGGACGTTATG
>CAZBFC010000191.1:0-3755 GCA_964491095.1 uncultured archaeon
CGAACATTGTCCCCAAAGGAGCAATTCTCGCTATTTCATCGTTCTTCTCTGTTTTTGTCTTTCCCTTAAGCAAAACCACGATATCGCTCATCTTTGCAAGTGTCGAATCTTTGTTCTGTGTGATCGCGACCAACTTGGAGCCAATAAGTTCTTTAGCTTTTCTGCTTATGTTAACGACGGATGTAGTCTCTCCAGAACCTGAAATCGCTATTAGCAAGTCTTCCTTCTTTATGCGGGGTGTTACAGTTTCTCCGACTACGTAGACGTTGTAGCCAAGATGCATCAGCCTCATGGCAAAGGCCTTGGCAACGAAACCGCTCCTCCCAGCACCCATGACGAAGATGCTCCTCGCACCCTCTATCGCGTCTATCAACTCCTGAACCTTCGCAAGATCTAGATCCTTTTTGATGTTTCTTATGTGATTTTCAACCGTATCCAAAAATTTAATCAGCATCTCCCCTACCAACTGCAGTTCCCCCATCCCCTAATCCACCCCCAGCTTTAAATCCTTTAAGCTCGATTTGGACGAATATTTAAAAGTTTTTGCTTTCCATCTCTCAAATTCATATTCAAGATTAGATAAATTTAACAACGTTTTTGAAACGATATATTCGTCACATTCTCTGAGTGTCCCAACTATAAGATAAAATTTATCGTCTATTTTCTCAACAACTCCATAAGCTTCCACAACTTCGCCTTTAAAAGCCTGTCCGACAAATGTGTGAGTAAAGCTCAGAATAGCTTCGATTTTGGGATGATCCACAAAGTAGCAGGCTGGGTAATCGAAAACGAATCTATCATCTATTACCTCCGCTGTGATTGTTGCATAACCGATCTTTTTGCCCTTTTTTTCCGGAATCGGTGGTCTTTCATCGTAGTCCCTAACATATAGCAGGTCGAAGCTAATCCCATCCAAAACGGCTCTGTTGAACTTCCTTTCCTCGTGAATTTTGAAAATTTCAAATGGAAGATTGACCCTTCTTCTTCTATATACGTGCTCTAAATTCGGTTTTTCAAGTTCATAACTTTTTAAGCCTTTTGTAATCTTCTTTCTTCCCAATTCAAAGCTAGATCTACCGTATGCAACAAAATCGACATCTGAATCCTTACCCTTTAAACCTATAAGTCTTGAGCCGGTTACACCCATCTTCGGAAGTTCGAAAAATTCGGCAATTTTTCTGACGTCTTCATCCCGCTCGCACACTTCCCTAAGTCTCTCATCCGGCTTGTAGATCTCATCGATAATATCATGCGGGATTATAAATATGCCGTCCCTCTGAAACTCCTTAAAATAGTTTAAAGCCTCTTTATGGCTTAACTTTCGATATCTCTTGCCTCTCAAATCGACTCTATCACCGTATTTGCACGGGACGTATCTGAGTAGACATCTTACGCCATCGCAATGCTCGTAGCCCACAACCGAAAAGTAACAATCCTCAACCCTTATGAAATCCCTCAGCCTTGTCATCTCACCTTCCTTTCGAACATCGCATATATCCTTCTTATCTGCTTAGCCTTAGCAGTCTGACCCTCCCTTTTAAGCAATCTACCATCGATAAGCTTCATCCTCGTAATTCTGAATATCAGGTTGTCTATGTTAACCCTCTCCCCAATTCTGAATTCGGTCTCACCAGAGGTAACCATCTTGTAAGGTGTTGTGACAGCTCCCTTATGCAGACTGAACTTCACCTCAACCTCGCTCACATCTCTGAGCCAAACAGTTGCAACATCCTTAACGTCGGCGAATTTCACTCGAGTTCCATCCTTCAGCTCTATTGCAGTAACTTCACCAACTCTGAATCCCTCATCTGTCTCAACTACGATTTCATCTCCCACTTCGACTGTATCGAACTCCTTGAAGACAACACTCCCGACCCTCGAAATGGCTCCAGTACTTATTATGGCCTTAACCTTGATCTCCTTTTCTGGATAGTATTGCGTTACAGTTCCACATTCTAGGCATCTGTAAAGTTGTTTGTCTTCCCTAATAAGCTCATGCTCGGTTTCATCTTTACAGTTATCGCAGTATATGTACCTTCTCATATCATGTTAGCTGTTACGGATGTGTTGAAAGATCTTACTCTACCGTGACACTCTTTGCAAGGTGTCTTGGCTTATCTATCTCACAACCTCTTTTTCTTGCCGTGTAATATGCCAGCAACTGCAAAGCTACCGAGTACGTTACCGGTGTAAGTATCGGATCAACCGATGGTGTTCTGATTACGTGGTCAACAAACTTCTCAACTTCCTCATCTCTTTCATCTGCAACGGCGATAACTAAAGAATCTCTCGCCTTAACTTCCTTTATGTTGCTCAGCATTATATCGTAGGTGTTATCCATAACCACGCATGCGATTACCGGCATATCTTCCCCAAGCAAGGCAAAGGGACCATGCTTCAGTTCTCCAGCCGGATAACCTTCGGCATGTATGTATGAAATTTCCTTCATCTTCAATGCTCCTTCCAACGCGACTGGATAACCAATCCCTCTCCCGATATACATCATGTTTTCGTACTTAGCAAGTTCTTCACCGATCTTTCTGATCTCGTCTTCATTATCCAATATCTTTTGAACCTTCTCCGGTAGCATCCTTAAGCTTGTTACAAACTCTTCGATCTCGCTTCTCGACATCGTGGAAAGTTTTGCTGCCATTACGTAGAGAACCATAAGCTGTGCTATGAATGTTTTTGTAGCGCAGACACTTATCTCTGGACCTGCTCTCGTATAGAGGACGTAATCAGCTATCCTTGTAACACTACTCCCCAGAACGTTCGTTATAGCTAAAGTTCTTACACCCTTCTTCTTAGCCTTTCTCAAAGCTTCAAGCGTATCTGCCGTTTCACCACTCTGAGTAATTCCGACCACAAGTGATCTCGAAAGCGGAAGATCATGATAGTTGAATTCCGACGCGTATTCTACCCTAACCGGTATGTCGGCCAACTTTTCGAGGATGTACTTGCCAACCAAAGAAGCGTGATAAGAAGTTCCACAAGCAACAAATACGATTTCAGAAACTCCGGCAGCGAAGCTGACGTCCAATGTTACGTCTTCGGATACGTATTCCATAAGCGTATCTTCGATAACTCTTGGAGTTTCGTGTATCTCCTTAAGCATGAAGTGCTCATAGCCTCCTTTCTCAGCGGCTTCCAAGCTCCAAGGGACAAGCTCGATCTTCCTTTCAACTTTAACACCGTTATTTAGAATCTCATAGCCGTCACTTTTGATGATAACTATATCACCGTCCTCCAGATATATAACCCTGTTTGTATATTCAAGTATCGCAGGAACATCCGAAGCTAGAAAGAATTCATTGTCTCCTACTCCCAGTATCAGGGGACTCTTGTATCTGCATGCTACAAGCTTATCTTCGTTCTTATTTAAAGCTACGAAAGCGTATGAACCATCTAATTCCTTAATAGCTTCCATTACAGCCTTTTCAAAGCTTAGACCCTTCTTACAGTATTTTTCAATCAAATGTGGTATTACCTCGGTATCGGTCTCAGATCTGAACTTATGACCTTCTCTCTCAAGCCTTTCTCTAAGCTTTTGAAAGTTTGAAATTATTCCGTTATGAACCACGGCAATCTCATTGTTACAATCCGTGTGTGGATGTGCGTTGATATCGGATGGCTTGCCGTGGGTAGCCCAACGGGTATGCCCAATGCCGATATTTCCCTCACCAAGCTCAAAATCCTTAACCTCACCGATGGCCCCAACCCTCTTAAACACCTTCAGTTCATTTCCAGACTTAACG
>CAZBFC010000192.1:0-7692 GCA_964491095.1 uncultured archaeon
AACTCAATGTAAAGAGGATTGAAAGTTACGTCTTACGTTGATTAAAACCATGTGTTTAAACTTTCCCTCAATGTAAAGAGGATTGAAAGTTGCCATCTCTTCCGCATCCTCATAACCCCACGACTTCAATCACTCAATGTAAAGAGGATTGAAAGACCTCCAACCTCTTTAAATGCCTCGGGAAAATGACTTTGACTCAATGTAAAGAGGATTGAAAGTCTCAGCTTCCAGCCTCCTAATCATAGCGTTAACCCTTTCCTCTCTCAATGTAAAGAGGATTGAAAGTAGGAAAGCTATTCATCAAGCGAGCGGAGAGGATAATCGAGGCTCAATGTAAAGAGGATTGAAAGTTGAATGTCGGAGAACAATAAACTGGATCACCTTCTATCCAACTCAATGTAAAGAGGATTGAAAGTTGCACAAGAACACTTAGCACGGCTTAATCAACTCGAAGATCTCAATGTAAAGAGGATTGAAAGTGCTAGCAAATTCGTTAAGCACATCCGCAAACGCCTCCACAAACTCAATGTAAAGAGGATTGAAAGTTGATCGGTTCGACATCCATGCCGTTTAGAGCGTAGAGTAAATCTCAATGTAAAGAGGATTGAAAGCTACCTTAACAGGTGGGATTGCGTTTAGCTTAATGAAAAGAGGGAAGCTAAATTTCGAAGTATTTCTTCTCCAAATCTTGCATCTCTTCAATAGCTCCCTCCTTAACGATTTCACCCTTAACCAAAACGTAAGCTCTATCCGCAACCTCAAAAGCCAATCTTATGTTCTGTTCCACAAGTAGAATTGAAACTTCCAATTCCTCCTTTATCCTCTTCAAAGCCTTGGCAATATTTTCAATAACTATCGGTGCCAAACCCATCGAAGGCTCATCCAAAAGCATCAACTTCGGATTTGACATTAAAGCCCTACCTATAGCCACCATCTGCTGTTCTCCACCACTCATAGTCTTTACAAGCTGATTTCTTCTCTCCTTAAGCCTTGGAAACAAACTGTAAACGTATCTGAGTCTTTCCTCACAATCCTCAAGTAACGCACCCAATCTAAGGTTATCTTCAACCGTCATATTCGGAAACAACCTTCTCCCCTCTGGGCAAACAGAAATACCAAGCCTAATTCTTTCATGTGGCTTTAACTTCGTTATGTCCCTACCGTTAAACAGAATTGTTCCGGTGATCTTTACCAACCCACAGATCGATCTCAATAGTGTGGTTTTTCCAGCTCCATTTGGGCCTAAAACGGCTACAACCTCCCCTCTATCCACCTTCAAGTTCACGTTTCTGAGAACCTGAGCCTTGTCGTAGAAAGCATTCAAATTTTCAACCCTTAACATGCCTGACACTGCCCAAGTACGCCCTTATTACATCTTCGTTCCTAACCGCTTCATCGGGCGAACCTTCAAATATGACCTTCCCGAAGTTTAAAACCAATACCCTCTCAGCTAAATTGAAGAGCTCTTTAAGTTTGTGCTCGATGATTATCTGAGTGATTCCATTTTCATTGAGTTCTCTGATTATCCTATCCAAATCCTCAGCTTCCTTTGGACTTAAGCCAGAAAAAGGTTCATCCAAAAGTAAGATTTTCGGATTTGTTGCCAAAGCCATTCCTATGCTAAGCCTTCTGAGTTCTCCCTGCGAGAGGTTCCTTGCAAGCATGTTTCTTTTATTCCATAAACCAATTGATTTCAGTATTTCAGAAGTCCTACCGTTGAAGTTTGCAACTTCGACGTTCTCCTCAACGGTCATATGCTTGAAAACCCTGATTATCTGAAACGTCCTAACGAGACCCATCTTAACAAGCTGATTTGGCTTCTTACCAACGATACTCCTTCCATTAAGCTTTATATCCCCAGAATCCGGTTTTAAAAATCCGGAGATTATGCTAAAAAGAGTGGTCTTTCCTGCTCCATTCGGCCCTATGATTCCCAGAATCTCACCCCTGCTAACGTTGAAGCTAACTCCGTTCAATGCTCTAATCTCGCCGAACTTCTTGGTGATCTTTTCAACCTTGAGCATGTTACTTTGTTACTCATTTGCACAATATTTAAATATTGCCGTTCGAACGCACGATCATGAGATCGCTTATAGTTGCACTCTTGATAGCAGCTATCATACCTCTAGCGAGCGCTGAAGACGTTATCAAAATCGGAGTCATCGGCCCAATGGATACGAAATACGGCACGGCGATGGCAAATGCTGTGAAATTGGCGGCCGATGAAATAAACGAACAGGGAGGTATATTGGGTAAGAAGATCGAAGTTGTCGTTGCCGACACAAAGCTCGACCAAAACACTGCAACATCCGAATTCAGAAGGCTCGTGGTTGACGAAGGATGCAAGGTTATAATAGGTGGATTCTCAAGCGGTGTAGCTCTCTCCATGATGGATACCATGGCAGATCTGGCAAGGGAAGGGCATAAGGTGATATGGCTAGGAGATGCCTCATCACCAAGGCTAACCGATAAGGTCGCCAAAGATTACGAACATTACAAGTACTACTTCAGGCCTCTAGTCTTAAACGCATCGACATTCCCATTGGATATGGTTGAGATGCTGGACTTCCTCAGATCTCAGGGTCTGAACATCAAGAAGGTTGCAATAATCAGAGACAACGCTTTGTGGACGGATGATGTGATGAAGGTCTTTAAGCCACTTCTTGAGGAACATGGCTATGAGATCGTGATGGATGAAAAGGCTGAGAAAGGGCAGACAGACTTCTCAACATTCCTGATTAAGGCTCAGGAGAAGGCGGATGTGATAGTCCCAATACTGGCTCATGTCAGAGGAGACTCGTTGGTTAAGCAGTGGGCGGAGATGAAGATAAAGATTCCCATAGCTGGACACGATCTCTCGGCGATAGACCCAGACTTCTGGAACGCAACCGATGGTAAGTGTTTTGGTGAGATATACACGGCAGATGGGGGTGGTGTTCCTTCGCCGATAAACGATAAGATGAAACATTTCCTAGAGGCATACAAGGCTAAATACGGGCATTTGCCAGAGGCTTACAGCGCTTACGGTTGCTACGATGCCGTCTATCTGTACAAGGCAGCTGTGGAGATGGCGGCCAAAGCAGGCGAAAGCGATCCGTTCGATCCAGATGTTTTGGTCAAGTATCTTGAAAAGTTCAACAGGAGTAATCCATTTGAGGGAGTCAGAGGAAAGATAGCATTCACGAAGAACCACGACTCGGTCTGGGGAGATGGATTCATCAGGAATTGGATATGCCAGTGGCAGGATGGAAAGCAGGTCGTGCTGTATCCTGAGTACATGGCTACAGGAAAGCTCGTTCTACCAGACTGGATAAAACCCAAGGCTGAAGAGACACCAAAGACTGAAAAGAAAGGTGCTTCTGGCTTCGAATTGATAGCAGGACTTCTAGCTTTGGCTTCAGCCTATGCAATTGGAAGGAAGCTGTAAATTTTTTAAATTTTTTAAAGCAGAAAATCTGGAATTATCTGCTTTCCGATTAAGTCGTAATAACTTTCCCTCTCCCTTATCACATACCATTTCGAGCCGTCAACAAGTACTTCCGCACATCTCGGCCTTCCGTTATATTGACTGCTCATAACGAAACCGTAAGCTCCTGTGTCGAATATGACGATCAGATCTCCCTTCTCAACTTTTGGCAGCTTTCTGTCTTCAGCAAGGATATCTCCACTCTCACATATAGGCCCCACGATCGTATAAACCTCTTCAGCCGGCTCATCCATCTTGTTTGCAACAGCTACACGATGATAGGCACCATACATGGCCGGACGGATCAGAAGGTTGAAGCCTGCATCAACAGCCACGAAGTTCTTGTACGATCTCTTAACAGCATTTACTTTTGTCAGCAGTATGGTCGTATCTCCGACTATGCTCCTTCCTGGCTCAAGCCAAAGCTCCGGCTTCGATTTAAGTTCTTTGCTGCGTTTTTCAAACACCGGCAGAATAACATTTGCAAAGTCCTTTGGGGTTGGAGCCCCCTTTCCCTCGTAATCTATTCCCAAACCACCACCCAAATCCAAGAATTTAACTTCTATACCCATCTCCTCGAGCTTAATCGCAACATCGAAAAGTCTATTTAAAGCCTCAACGAACGGGCTTAGCTCTGTGATCTGACTTCCGATGTGACAGTGGATACCGACTGGAATTACGTTCGGCAATTCTAAAGCCATCCTATAAGCATCGAGCACGTTTTCCCATGGAATTCCAAACTTCGAAGTCTTTTAGCCCGTAGCTATCTTTGGATGAGTTTTTGGATCGATTTGAGGATTTATCCTAAATGCTATCTCAACTTCCCTTCCCTCCTCCAAAGCTATCTCTGAGATCGTGTAGAGCTCGTCCAAGCTATCAACACTGAACCTAACACCAGTTCTAATCCCCATTCTAATTTCATCCTCGCTCTTTGAGTTACCGTTGAATAGGATCATCTCAGGCTTGAAGCCAGCAAGCATAGCCATGTACAACTCGCCGCCACTGAAAACATCCGCTCCAAAGCCCTTTCTTGCAATAATCCTCATGATGGACAGGTTGTTATTAGCCTTAACAGCGTACAAAAGTCTGGCTTCCGGAAAAGCATCCTTATATGCCTTCAAATTCAACTCAAGCTTAGATTTTGAAGTTATGTAGAGAGGTGTCCCGAGCTTTTCAGCGAGCTCAACAACGCTGACATCCTCGACGTGAAGGATTCCATTTACGCTCTTGAACATGCTCGAATGGTTGAAGTTACGAATATTAATGTTTTGGCATACATTTATACCTCCTCGCGCATACGACTGTTTAATGTGGAGGATATTTCGTCCCGATTCGATAACCGTTTGGAGCAATCCTACAGTTCAGGAACGTTTGGCATGGTATAAGGCCGTGATGGACAATAAGATGCCAGCTAAATTTACGATATGCAAAAAGATAGAGGCTGAAGAGGATCCAAAGAATTTGAGTATGGAAGAACTTTGGAAAATGCATGACGATCTCTCAAAGAGATTTGATGCCCTATTTGCCAAGATAAGATCTGGCGAAATCAATTTTAAGGATTTGAAAGATGCGAAACCGAACTTTTTGGATGTGAAAATCGAAATAGCCTACAGGATCTATGAGAACTGTGAATTTTGCGAGAGGAGGTGTGGAGTAAATAGAAAGGAAGGTGAAGTCGGAGTTTGCGGGGTTGATAAGGTTTACGTTCACAGCTGGTTCTTACATCACGGTGAGGAGGCCCCTTTGGTTCCAAGCGGAACGATCTTCTACGGAGGATGCAACTTCAAATGCGTATTCTGTCAGAATCACGACATAAGTCAGGAGTTTCCGAAAGATGGAGTCGTTGTAGATGCAAGAAGGCTTGCTTTAATTCAGAAGGAGCTCAGATCTGAAGGGGCAAGAAACATAAATCATGTTGGGGGAGATCCCACACCAAATACACATCTAATTCTGGAAAGTCTTAGATATTTGGATGTAAACGTACCACAGCTCTGGAACAGCAATATGTACTGCAGTGAGGAAACTATGAAGCTCCTCAGAGAGATCATCGACATATGGCTCCCAGATTTCAAATATGGGGATGACAGATGTGCCGAAAGGTTGAGTTTCGTCAAAAACTACTGGAAGATTGCTACAAGGAATATAAAATGGGCTCATGACTGGGCTGACATAATAATCAGACATCTCGTAATGCCAAACCATTTGGAATGTTGCACGAAACCTATTCTGAAGTGGATATCAGAAAACTGTCCAAGAGCTCTGGTGAACATAATGGAACAGTACAGACCAGAATTTCTGGTTGCAAGATATCCTGAAAAGTGGAAAGATATCGCAAGACGACCCACGGTCGCCGAGATGGAGGAAGCCTACAGTTACGCTAGGAAGTTGGGAATAGTATACGAGCCCGTAAGTTGATTATTATTATAATTATAATCATTTTTTAAATGTGAGACAAAACCTAACAACAATCATAATAATCTTTCAATTAATTTAATTCTTAAATACCAGATAGAAAATAACACTTTTGTGCTTAAAGGTGTTACTGTCATGGTTTTTGCAAACTTGTTCAACGTTCTAGATCTGGTTACGACTCTTTATGCCGTCTATGTTTTAGGATTCAGTGAAACAAACGTTATTGTTAGATGTATGCTTGAAAACAATCCGATCTTCTACGCTTCCTTTAAAATCGGCTCACTTCTAGCTCTTTCATTGGTGTATATTTTAACATCAAGGAGCAAGGATCCGTTTATGGTTGGGATAAATAGGGGTTGTGTAATCAGTTTCTGCATGATGACATTCATACTGGGACTGGCAACCATCCTGAACGTTTGGCAAATAGCATTTAACACCGATGTTACGCCACTTTTAGCTTTTGTTGCAAAGATGATTCCAACTCTCCACCTTCGATGATTTTTTAAAACCATATAGCTCTGCCTGTTTTATGGATTTGGAGACAAAGCTATCATTGGTTACAAGGAACGCCATAGAGATAGTTACGGAAGAGGAGTTGAGACAGCTTTTGGAGACAAACGATAAGCCTACAGCTTACGTTGGCTACGAGCCAAGTGGAGAGATTCATTTGGGGCATATGATGACGGTTCAGAAGCTTATGGATTTACAGCAGGTTGGATTTAGGGTGATAGTTTTGCTTGCTGACGTTCACGCTTACCTCAACGAGAAGGGTGATTTTGATGAGATCGCAAAGATTGCAGAATACAACAAGAGGGCATTCATAGCGCTTGGCCTAGACGAATCAAAGACGAAATTCGTGCTCGGAAGTGAATACCAGCTTGACAGGGATTACGTTTTGGATGTTCTAAAGATGGCGAGAATTACAACCGTAAATAGGGCGAGAAGAAGCATGGATGAGGTCAGTAGAAGGAAGGAAGATCCAATGGTTTCCCAGATGATATACCCACTGATGCAGGCCTTGGATATAGCACATCTGGGTGTAGATTTGGCTGTCGGTGGAATGGATCAGAGAAAGATCCACATGCTCGCAAGAGAAAACCTACCCAGACTTGGTTATAAGGCACCAGTGTGCTTGCACACACCGATACTGGTGGGTTTGGATGGTCAGAAGATGAGCTCATCAAAGGGAAACTTCATATCCGTTAGAGATTCGGCTGAAGATGTTGAAAGAAAGATACTGAAAGCTTATTGTCCTAAGGGACAGGTTGAGGATAATCCCATTTTGCAGATCGTCCAATATTACATCTTCCCACGCTTCGGATCGATTTTAATAGAGAGGGAGGAGAGGTTCGGGGGGAACGTAGAGTACGAATCGTTCGACCAGCTTGCTTCTGACTATCAAGCTGGTAAGCTACATCCTTTAGATTTGAAGAAGGCTGTAGCAAAATATTTAAACAAAATCTTAGAAGATGTTAGAGCAAAGCTTATAGAACTCAAGCTAAGTGAATAATTTGAAGGAGGTGATGCTCTGACGGAGGAAGAGGTAATCCGTGTTAAATTGCCGGATAGAGAGAAAGGAGAGATGTTTGCAATAGTTACCTCCATGCTTGGAGCCGGGCATGTTAAGGTTAGATGTGAAGATGGAAAGGAAAGGCTTGCCAGGATACCGGGCAAGATGAGGAAGAGGGTTTGGATTAGGGAAGGAGATGTGGTTTTAATAGTTCCATGGCAGTTTCAGGATGATAGGGCGGACATAGTCTGGAGGTATACCAATCCTCAGGTGGAATGGTTAGAAAGAAAGGGTTACTTGAAGT
>CAZBFC010000193.1:0-2317 GCA_964491095.1 uncultured archaeon
CTTTGAGCTATCCTTCCATCCTCAGTTCTGCTCCAAGGACAGCCCCATGCATCCAACGTCAGAATCTCCTTCGGACATTCTCTAACGAAAAACTCCACAGCATCCTGATCAGCTAAGAAGTCGGAACCCTTTATAGTATCCCAGGCATGAAGATCGAAGCTATCTCTCTCATCCAAAACGGCCGCCGTTCCTCCTTCGGCGCAAACACTGTGGCACCTTATCGGATACGTCTTTGCGATTATGGCAACCGAAACCTTCTCGCTCTTCTCAGCTATCGCTATTGCAGCACGCATTCCAGCCAAACCCGCTCCGACGATTACGATGTCATGCTGGACTTTCATTAACGTCGAAGCTAAAACGAAAACAGTTTATTAAGATTTTTATTTGACTTTAATATTTCAAGCACAACATTTATTATATTTGCATACCATTATTCATTCTTAATTATCCTGAGCTTTCCATAACCCTCTATTATCTCAACGTTCAACCCCTGAGCCTTGAAGAGATTCTCCAAGAATACCTTCAAAAACTTTTGCTCGACGTGAGTTGAGAGTATCAACGTGTAACAACCTTCCCCATCTATCTTTATCCTGAACCAGTTTCCAACCTCCATATACCTAAGGATGTCGTAAACGTTCCTCAAACCCTTCTTCATGTACTGAATCCCATGCTCGTAACCGATCTTTTCCATGATCTTCCAAAATCTCTCGCTCGCCTTTTCATTTAGCTCTTCCCATATCGCAGTCCAATGCTCGATGTCAACGATCACATGCTCCCCATTTGACAAGAAATCGGTGTAAATTTTGGTGACATCCGGAGATATTTTCGTCGTCGCATTTTCAAACTCAAAGTATAGGTTTATGGCCCTTCTTATGATCTCGGAGATCGTTGTGTTCTTCTTTTTAACCAAAATCTCAAGCATCTCGTAGGTTTTCCTGTCCAAAGCAACGGAAGTCCTGATTATCTTTTTTTCCATAACGATCGTTGGATCGGAAGCATATTAACGTTATGCATTTGTAGTACTAATGCACACTTATTATTTAAATTTCGTAACAAAATATATGCCGTTGTTAACCCAGATATTTAAATGATGAAAGAGGAATCGAAAGCTTTGCGCTGGCACAGGTTCTATAGAGGAAAGATAGAGGTTCTTCCGAAGTGCGCGATCAGAAGTTTGGATGATTTTGCGATCTGGTACACTCCTGGAGTTGCTGAACCTTGCTTGAAGATAAAAGACGACCCAGATGAGGTTTACAATTACACGAACAAGTGGAATACCGTTGCAGTTATTACGGATGGCTCAAGAGTTTTGGGTTTGGGAAATATCGGTGCTTTAGCATCTTTACCGGTTATGGAAGGTAAGGCTTTACTCTTTAAGTATTTGGGCGGTGTTGATGCTTTCCCTCTGCCTATAGCCGAGCAGGATGCAGATATGTTTATCGAAATCGTAAAGGCCGTTTCTCCGGCGTTCGGTGGCATAAATCTGGAGGATATATCAACACCTAAATGCTTCCACATTTTGGAAAAGCTTAGGGAAGAGTTGGATATTCCAGTTTGGCACGATGATCAGCAGGGAACGGCTACGGTGACTTTAGCGGCATTGATCAACGCTCTCAAGCTGGTCGGTAAGAAGATAGACGAAGTCAAGATTGCAGTTGTAGGTGTCGGAGCTGCAAACGTAGCAACGATAAGATTGCTTGAGAGGTACGGGGCGGATCTGAGAAAGATGATTGTTGTCGATAGCAAGGGTATCTTGGGCTTGCACAGAGAGGATCTGAAAACGAATCCGTACAAGTGGGAGATCTGTCAGAAGACCAATGCAGAAGGAAGGGTTGGAGGAATTGCGGAAGCTTTGGAGGGTGCGGATGTCGTGATAGCCGCAAGTAAGCCAGGGCCGGGTGTGATCAAGAAGGAGTGGGTCGCCAAGATGAACGACGATGCGATAGTCTTCGCTCTGGCAAATCCAACTCCTGAGATAATGCCAGATGAGGCTAAGGAGGCCGGAGCGAGGATCGTCGGAACTGGGAGAAGTGACTTTCCAAATCAGGTAAACAACTCCTTGGTTTTCCCGGCAGTATTCAGGGGTATTCTGACCGTCAGAGCTAAGAAGATAACTGATGAGATGATAATCGAGGCTGCAAAGACCTTGGCAAGTTTTGCTGAAAGGAAAGGACTTAGTGAGGATTACATAATTCCAAACATGACCGAAAGCGACGTCTTTCCAGAAGTTGCTACGGCCGTTGCAGTTAAGGCGATAGAGCAGGGAGTTGCAAGGATCAAGATGAGCAGAGATGAGATCTATGAGGAAGTTAGCAAA
>CAZBFC010000194.1:0-3183 GCA_964491095.1 uncultured archaeon
CGATCCCGGCGCTGAATCCACCCAAACCGTTCTTTGCGACCACCCTATGGCATGGTATTACAATTGGTACTGGATTTTTCTTTAAAGCCTGTCCTATGGCCCTTGGAGAAGTTTTAAGCCTATCTGCAAGTTCCTTATATGTTACAACTTTGCCATAAGGTATTTTTCTAACTTCCTCCAAAACGATTTGAACAAAGCATGAGAGTTCGGCTAAATTAACATCGTAATGACTAAAATCGATTCTTTCACCTTTAAAGTACCTCTCCAAATCCAGTTTGAGAGATCTGGCTGTATCGGTCTGAACGTTTTCATAGAGGGGATAGTCGTTGAATGTAATCCTAACTATCCTCTCATCCTTCAAAACCGCATTCACGAACTTTATCCATCGAACGCTTATGATTTCAAGCATCCTTACCAGCTATCTCCCTTATCCTTTCGATTCCACCAATCTGCTTTATGACTTCAGCGACGGATTTTGGCACAAGATCTTCCCATCTCTCACCTTTGAGCATCCTCCTCCTTATCTCGGTTCCTTGATATTCGTTTCGGTTGTACATTTCGGTTGTTCTTACCTCAAATCCTGCCTCCTTAAAAAGCCTTATTACGAGGGGGTTGTTTGAGAACACGACATCGAACGGTGGTACCATCGAACATACGTGAGAGACCCAAAGACTGTTTCTGTAGATGTCCTCAAGTGGTATTATATAAACCCTCTTCTTTAGCTCTGGATCTATCTCATCCAAAGCTCTCGAAACCATGAGAACCCTTTCACCAGCTGTGAATGGATTCTCAAGTGTATGGCTCTCCTGAGCACTTCCGATTCCTATTATGAGCTCATCGACCTCGTAGACTATGTGCTTTATCACGTTGTGGTGTCCCAAATGGTAGGGTTGAAATCTGCCTATGAAGAACCCTCTTTTCATCTTGCAATCCTTGATATCTAGGTTTTTTAAAATCTCTTCAAAAGTCTCAATAAATCTACCCTAAGTTTTTAACTATGAATTTATAATCTATAATTTTAATTTATTCATCAAGTAATTTTTAGATTTAATAATAGCATCTTTATCTCTGACTTCGAGTGTAAGATAGCCTTTGTAACCTTTGATTATGCTTAGATCCACGTTTCCCTCTCCCAATGCAAGATGCTCGTCCATCTCTCCTCTGTTATCGTGAAGGTGAACGTTTACTATTCTATCAAAATGTTCCAAAAATATCTCATGACCTTCTCTACAGTTGTAGTGGCCTACATCAAACGTAAGTTTAAGCTCGGTTTTCTCAAGCAAGAACTCTATAGCCTTCTTTAGGTTCTCATCCAACGAAATTGTATTCTCCAAAGCCAGAATTTCGCATTCCACATCTCTCAAGAAGCTGAGCATCTCTGTTGTCAAAACCTTGTAGTTGTGTTCAGAATACAGTTCTCTTGGAAAAACGAATCCTCTAGCTGTAATAAAACCAGGATTCCAGCCGATGTGGAACGTTACAACCTTCGCATCACATCTTTCAGCATAATGAATAACCCTTCTCAGCTCTTCATAGCTAGCCCTTCGCATCGTTTTGCTAATAGATATAAAATTTGTTGAAGTTGCTGGAGCATGCAAAAGAACTTCCATATCGTAGCATTCCTTAAGTTCTAGTAGCTCAGTATAGCTTAAGTTTTCCATGCTGTAGAGGGGATGATCCATCAGAATTTCGATGTGTGAAAAACCATGCTTTGATGCAAATTCAAAAGCCTCTTTTGGCTTATGTGTTACATCCGGTTGAATTCCTAATTTCATCAAATCTTGTTAAACAACTATCTTTTGAATTTTACGGAATGCTTAAATCGATTGAAGATAATGCTATAATATGATCGTCGAATCGTATCTTTATGAGAAGGAAAATAGCGTAGTTAGATGTAAAACCTGCATGCATGGATGTAAGCTTAAACCGAATCAATGGGGAATATGCAGAGTTAGAAAAAACGATGACGGTGTGCTTAAGGTTTACAACTACGGTTTGGTATCATCCGTAGCTTTGGATCCCATCGAAAAGAAACCACTTCACAACTTCAAACCCGGTTCGATGGTTCTCTCGTTCGGTGGAATAAGCTGTAACTTTAGATGTAAACATTGTCAGAACTACACCATATCCTTTGCAGATCTAAACTATCCGTACGTTCGTGAGTACACACCTGAGGATATACTTAAACTCACAAAAGAAAATCGGGCTGATGGTATAGCTTGGACTTACAACGAGCCAGCAATCTGGCACGAATTTGCTTTAGATTCAAGTAAACTTGTAAAGAGGGAAGGATATTACGTTGTTTATGTAACTAACGGTTATATGAGTTTTGAAGCAATAGATCAGTTCGAAGGAATTTTGGATGCAGCAAATGTAGATGTTAAGGCTTTTAACGAGGACTTTTACAGAAGGATCTGCAAGGCGAAGCTTGAAAACGTTCTTAAGTGTGTTGAGTATCTACATAGAAAGGGTGTGTTCCTGGAGTTGACGTATCTGATCATTCCTGGAGAAAACGATTCTATGGATGAAATTAGGGAATTTGCAGAGTGGGTTTACGGTTTGAGTAAGAGAATTCCAGTTCACTTTTCGAGGTTTCATCCTGATTTTCAGATGCTTGACAAACCACCAACGCCCGTTTCTACTCTTGAAAGAGCGATTGAAGTTGCGAAGGATGTTGGACTGGAATACGTCTACATCTGCAACGTCTGGGGGCATAGGTATGAAGACACGTACTGCCCAAACTGTGGACATCTATTAATAGACAGAGAGGGGTTCTACATCGTAAAGATGGACTCGGATGGAAACAGATGTCCGGAGTGTGGATATAGGCAGAACATAATCTTATGATCTCTCTCTGCAAATTAAGGATTGAAAAATATTTTTGTTTGGAAGATTTCTAAAAAATTAAAATTATCCACCAGATATAACTCTCATTACCACTACCTCCCCTTCCTCAACAAAGTCATCTATTGGAATTGGAACGTTATCTTTGACTAAAACCACAGTTTCAGGATTTATTCCTAACTTTGATAATATTTCAGAATATCTCGTACCCTCCTCGACCTCCAACTCCAACTCTTTCTCTTTAATATCAAATCCACCAACAAACTTGAGCTTAATCTTCCTCAGTGAGGATTTCTTTTGCAATTTCTCTAAGATCCTTTTCACCTCCCGGATTTAGAG
>CAZBFC010000195.1:0-20304 GCA_964491095.1 uncultured archaeon
GTCTTTTGCTATCTTGTCGAAAAGTTTAAGAATGTATTTTTTTCCTTTTGTGAAGTTGTAGAGCTTGTAGATGTGGTCTTTAGGAATGCCGAATTCTATTAGCGCTTGTGCAAGGGAGTTCATCGCTTGTGCGTACTGTGCCCTGTCTTCCGGAGAAAATGCAAGGTATTTGCTTTGCCCGTCTCTGTTGGGGAATACAAGCATTGCAAAAAACGGATTATACACATTTGGCTGGGGGTCTTTTGTATCAGGTATTCCGTCTTCATCCTCGTCTATTATTGGGTGGAGGTGGCCGTCTTTCTTGAGTTCTTTTAGTTTGTTTAGGGGGAGCTTTGCTATTTGCTTTATCGAGTATACATCGCTATCTGCTATTACTCCGTCCTTTGCGTATTCCGATGCGAGTATTTGTTTTTCTTCTGGGAGTTGAGCTAAAATGTCAAGGAATTCCTCTTCGTTTTTGCTCAATGTGAAGGGAGGGGTTAGTTTTTTCTCTTGCTTGAAGTAGGGTGTTTTAGATATTTCCTCGAAAAAGGATTTGTGCTTTGCCAAATCCTTTATCCTCTCTATTCCCTGCTTTACGTAATCCACTTGAATGAGGTTTTCCAGAACTTTCTCGTCTTTTATTCCCTTTTCCATTGCCTTGTAGGTGAAGATGTAGTAATCTTTGTCCATCCCGATTAGCCAGAAGAAAGAATTGGTTATGGTATTGGCTGGTAGGTTTCTTTGCATTTCGAGGTATTTTATTTGGTTTGCCGGGGAGGAATGCGCATTCATCCCTACTCCCACAACAATCGCGAACGATAAGATGATAATCGCAATCAAGATCATAAGTATTCTTTTAAACATTGCATCTATCCCAACACAAAAATATTTAAGCGTTTACATTCCGCTAAAACCTCAACCCCTCCTTCAATGCGAGGTATATCGATGAAGCTGTCAGATCAGCAATGCTACCAGGATTTATACCCCTAAATACCAATTCCTCATCGAAATTCCTTAAAATTTCGATATCAAAGCTGATTTCAAATTCGTTCAAAACCTCCTTGGCCTTTTCTCTAACTTCCTCCGCAACTTTAAGCCCATGCTTTGCAATTACGAGGGGATCCAAATACTCGGAAAGCAGATAATGGTACGTATAAACGATTGCCAGATTCACGTCTTCGTGCTCGGTAAAGAAATCCAGTAGAACATCTCTTCCCTTAAAGCTAATCTTATAGCCGTTTATCAGTTCCATAGCGACTATGTTTTCTCTTGGTGAGTAAAGCAACCATTCGTATAGGTTCACATTCCGCTCTACAAGCTTTTGCTCCGTCTCCTCTTCTGTCAGGCTTAGCTCCTCAACATCCATAACCCTAGCTTCACTCAACCTAAACGCCTTGAGAACTGCCAAGGAATCCTCTACGCTCGTTCGCTTAAGTTCTTCAACCACAGCTCTGCCAACATCTTCAGCCTTCCAGCATCTTATTAGGGGAATTAGAAGCATGAAACAGCCGAAGTGAACGTTCTTGGCTCTGTGCCAAGACATGGACTTCTCAACAGCCTCAAGCACGAGCTTACCTATCGAGCTTTCACCTCTGGCACTCTTCAAAAACACTGGATAGACGGCTGAAGCTGATGCAAGAAAGTGCTCGAATCTTAGATCGGAGAAGTTATGATCTCTATCAACGTTTCCAGCTTTCGGAGTCCCCGAAACCTCAAGCAGCAGTGCCAAAACTCCGGCTATCGCTGCATCCTCAGCACTTTCAAACATCGATCATTTCTGGGTTGAATGAATTTAAACATATTAGGACATTACGAGTTGAATAATACTGAAACATCACTAGCTTAAGGCTTTATAGATAAAGTTATTTGCAAAACCTTGCTTTTCAAAGCGGGGATGGGGTTGAGGAATGCTTCAGATCCTCACCAAAGATTGGAATGGTTCCGGTGACAAAGGGGAAGAACTAAAGCCCGACAAATAGTGAGCCCGTCAGGATGGCTGTTGTGAGCCAGCTCCCGTATGTCCGCTGCGACGGGTGAAATGGGCTCTTTAGGGCAGGGTAACTCACAATGAAACTTATCGATTATATATATCTACTAATAGTAAATTTTTTTCTTTTTTATTCAAGATTTAGCTACCACATAAATTATTAAAGGCATAGTGAAAATATATTATAAGAAAAAATAAATTTTCGAAAAGAATATATATGATTTTATCTTAAAATGTGTTGTGGGGTTTTGGAAATGAGAAAATTGGAAAAGGTAGAAGAGGCACCGTGACCGATAAAAAAAGTTGAACTCTCGGAGGGAGAGAGACAAACGCTAAGGATGGAGTTTGGATATCTCATGCTAAAGAACCCAAACTACTTTGGAAACATGCCGGAACTTGGTAAGGCGGAGATAACGCTGGTTGAGGACACGTACTATGAGGACATAGCATGTATAGGCTTCAATCCTGAGCAGGACACACTCTATGCAATAATCCGAATCAAACAGAACTACGGCTACGGTGGAGATCTATGTTCAAAAGGCTCTTACGAATACGTTCGATTTTACGTCGATTGGGATAACGATGGAGATTTCGATGAAGAATTTGAGGATGTCGGCGTTGCGAGTGTCAACGTTCATGACATTCCAGGTTCAAAGCCTCTGTACTACTGCGTTATGCTGAAGTTGGATTCAAAGAAGAAACCGTGCAATTACCCACAGGTTCTCAAGGTTAGAGCGATTCTATCTTGGAGTGCTGTTCCTCCAGAAAAGAATCCCGATTGGAAACCCGTCTGGGGTGAGGTCGATGAAAGGTACATACAGATAAGGCCATCACCGTTTCTGGTGGCGGATCTCATAGATATCATTGGGCCGGAGATAATAAAAGAGAAGATCGGTAAACTCAAGGATTACCTCGATCTAGAAACGCCAGTGCTGAAGCCTATCGAACCCTCATTGGAGGAACTTGAGAGGGAATACAAGGGAAAAGGTGTTCCAGAGCATAGGATAAAATTCAAACAAATTGCCTCTAATATAGAAAAGTTTTCAAAAGATGCTTTAAGCGTTTCTCCCGTACTAAAGAGTTTTGTTGCCGATGCCCTTAAGTGTAAGTTCGACACAAGCTATGAAGAGCTGCAATGCGTCGGATTATGACCGCTGTACTCACAGTAAAGCGCCCGTATGGATATGGCGGAGATCTGTGCACGAAGGGAACGATGGAATATGTCGCATTTTGGATGTGGGATGAGATAGAGCAGATGTGGGTTTATCTCGGGACGTCGGCCGTAAACGTTCACGATATTCCAAACATACCGCACGAGGGAATTCAGTATGCGGTTACACTTCCGGTAAAACTGCCAAGGGATGGCTGTGGAAAACCGACAGTAGTAAGGATAAGGGCGATTCTCTCATGGGTAGTTCCACCTCCGCCAAACAATCCAAATTACGATCCTGTTTGGGGTAACAGACTTGACATTCTAGTTCAGCCGAAGCCGAGAGGTGTGGGGAAGGTGTTTATAAGTGCAATAGGTGACATCAGTGTTACCGATATAAATTCAAACGGTTATGCGACTGGATGCGGAATATCCTCTGGAATCTTAGCAAAAGACAGTCCATTCGGTGGTTGGATCACAATATCTGGGCATATACTTCAGCCGAAGGTGAAGTACAAGGTGTCGTATAGGAAGGTCGGTGAGCCGGATTGGATCGACATTGTGAACGAATTCTACATAACCATTTCAGAATGGGATGGAACTTCATGGAAGCAGCATAAGCATAAGCAGGTTGCAGTTAACGGTTATTACGGGTACAAGGAGGATCTTGCCAACAACGTATTCGTCGAAGACTTCGTGCTTGCCAGATGGTATACCGGTGGGCTTGAGGATGGACTGTACGAGATCAAGGTAACGCTGGAGGGTGGAGATGTGAGCAACATCGTGAGGGTTAGGCTCGACAACACTCCACCAAAAGCGGAGATAACGATCACAGATGTTGAATGTAAAGGGAAGACAATGCCGGCCGATCCCTGCGGGACTTTTGTGGGGGGATGCACGATAAAAGGTAAGTTTACCGCTAAAGACGAGCATTTCAGAGTATATACCATCGTCGTTGAGCCAGCAGATTTAGCAGCAGGAGTTCACGTAAGTCCTTACTCTGAGAGCTATCCAACAATTCCGACACCCGATAGAGAGTGGAAACTGGACACCTCAAAGCTGATACCGTGCGGGTACATAGTCAAGCTGAGAGTTTGGGATAGAACGATAGTTAACAGCAGGCATTTGGGCTGGAAAAGCTCGGATTCTGTGGGATTCTGCCTGAAGGAAGGGTAGTTCTTTAATCTTTAATTATTTTTCAGAATTATTAAATTTATTGGATTTAGGTCAAACGGTTTAAGATCTACACTTCTTCATCCTTCTTGCCCTATACTCAGCTTTGGCTTCCAGATCTTCGAGAAACTTGTCCAACCAGCGAACACCGAAAAGGTAGTGCATGACTATCCCGATTCCCCAGCCGAAGAGTGGATATGTGAACCAGATCTTTTGAGGATTGGACAGTAGGTTGATTACAACGAGCATGGCGTTGACCAAAATGTAAATTATTAGATGGACTAAAAATGCTCGTTTTTCTTTCTCCTTCTTTACCTCTCGATATGCTCGTTTGTACTCTTCTAACGAAATTTCTTCCATATATTGAATATTTATTCTTGAACATAAAAATATTTCTGATAAAAGGGATCAGTCTGCCAGAGTTCATCACTTCTCAGCCAAGGCTGAATTCATCATCTCCCACTGATAATCGGTTCAAAAAGATTTAAATTATGCGCTCAGTCCGTCAGTCGATCATCATCTTGAAATCAGAACCTGCGCCCATCATCATCGACATCATCCTTTACGATCCGCCAACTATTAAACGTTTCGTTGGGTGAAGCTGATAAAGTTTTAATGTAGATTTATGAATGATGTTGCTTGCCGTTTACGGAACCTTAAGAAAGAACGGCGGTGCAAACGTGATGCTATATCTGTTATTTGCAAGGTACATCGGAAAGGGAAGGGTGAGAGGATATAGAATGTTCGCTCTCAAGGTTCCGTTTGCTGTAAAAAGCGAAGATCCTAACGATACAATAGTCGTTGAGGTTTACGATGTTCCCGATGATAAGATTCCAATACTTGATTACTACGAGAGTGGATACAAAAGGATTAAGGTAAATGTGGAATTAGAGAACGGGCAGACTTTAACCGCTTGGATGTATGAGTGGAAGGATGTAGATTTTTTAAAGAATTGTGAACTGATAGCATGTGGAGACTGGGTTGAACATATCGCCGGTAGATGTAAATGCTTTAAATGATACCTAGTATGGTTAAAGTCGTAACGGTCATACCTATTAGATGTATAGCCTGTCTAGCGTTACTATATCCCTTATGCTCAACGATGGGAACACCATAGGTAGATGACAGTGACAGTTCTAACAAATCCAATTACACCGGCCAATCCTATGATTACGAATCCCCTCACTTTCGTTTTGGCAAACGCGTTCATGTAACGATTACGGCTAAGTTCAGTACGAGACCCAGCCTGAACATTGTCCGTTTTGAATTCTTAAAACATTAAAACATTATTTTAGAAGTATTTTTTGAAGTAAAAAAGAAATCAGAGTAAACTTCTTATACGCTCCTTGACCGTAGCATAACTTTCATGATCATCAAAGCTCCCACATTTAATCTCCACCCGTCTTGTGATCTCTATAACTCTAGGATCTACAAAGTAGAATTTTTTGCAGAACTCACATTTGAAAACTTTAAAGGGATAGAACAGTACGTTCAGATTCTTGCAGTTTGGACATTTTACGATGAAAGCCGGATAAACTTCCGAGCCATGCCTAAAGAATATCACGTTAACGTCTGAGATCATAAGTAATTACATCTCAAGACTGCTAATAACGTCAGTGCTTTGTATGGCAAAATCCTTTATTACCATCTCAACAACGTTCAACCATGGTTAACGTTGAGGAGTTCGTAAAGAACGCAATAAAGGAGATTAAGGAAAGGGTTAAGGATGGTAAAGCTATAATCGCGCTATCTGGGGGAGTAGATAGCTCTGTTTGCGCTGTCCTAGCTCATAAAGCAATAGGAGATAGACTAATTCCCGTATTCGTTGATACTGGGCTGATGAGGGAAGGAGAGCCGGAAAGGATTAAAGAGATCTTTGGACACATGGGTTTGGTCTTCATAGATGCCAAAGAGGAGTTCTTCAAAGCTTTGAAAGGTGTTACCGATCCAGAGCAGAAGAGGAAGATCATAGGTGAGCTCTTCGTTAGGATATTCGAAAAGGTTGCCGAGGAGCATGGAGCGGAGTATCTGATTCAGGGAACGATTTATCCAGACATAATCGAAAGCCAAGGAGGGATTAAGAGTCATCACAACGTGGGAGGATTCCCAACGAAGTACAAGTTTAAAGATGTCATAGAGCCTCTGAGGGAGTTGTATAAGGATGAGGTCAGAGAGGTTGCCAGATACTTGGGCTTGCCGGAGGAGATATGTGAAAGGATGCCCTTCCCTGGGCCGGGCTTGGCTGTTAGGATAGTCGGCGAGGTAACTCCAGAGAAGGTTGAAATCGTCAGAAAGGCGACGAAGATCGTTGAGGAGGAACTTAAAGATTATAAGAAGTGGCAGGCCTTTGCCGCACTCATCGGAAAGGCTACGGGAGTTAAGGGAGACATTAGGGTTTACGGCTACATAATCGCCATAAGGGCGGTGGATTCGAGAGACGGAATGACAGCCGACGTGCTTGAGATAGACTACGAAAAGCTTAGGAAGATAACTCTAAGGATTACATCCGAAATTCCAGAGGTCGTGAGGGTCGTTTACGATTTGACACCTAAGCCTCCGGCAACGATAGAATTTGAATAATTTTTTTAACAATAGTTTCAACATGATAATGTGAAAATCGTCGTCTCAGCTTCAAGTTTTGCAGATGTTGTCTTGGCTAAGAACGTTGCAGATATCATAGAGTTAAGACTGGATCTATTCTCAACGTTTCCAGATGAAAACAAGCTTAAAGGAATCGGTAAGCCAATAATCGTCACTATCAGGAGGGAGGAGGATGGGGGAAAGTTTAAGGGAGATGAGGATCGAAGGCTAAAAACATTGGCAAGGTACTCCGCGTATGCAGATTACGTCGATGTTGAGAACGATGTACCGGATGAGTACATCAGGATGATGAAATGTAAAATCATAGAGTCGTACCATAACTTCAAGGAAACTCCAAGCTACGAGTATCTAAAGGATTTGATCGAAGCTAGGAGGGGGGATATCTTCAAAATCGCAACCATGGGTAGAGATAAAAGTGATGTACTGAAAATAGTTAGACTTCTATGCGAATACGATAATCTTGTAGCATTTCTCATGGGTAAGGAGTTTGCTTGGACGAGGATAATGGCCCTTTTCTTGGGATCCCCGTTCATATACTGCACCGTAAGCAAATCAGTTGCTCCTGGCCAATTAGAGGCAAATAAGGTTAGAAAAATTCTAGATATGCTCACTTTTTCTTCTTTCCAACCTCGATAGCCCTGACCCCAACTCCCATCAACTTCCTTATCACAGCATCGACGAACCTAACATGGTTACCCTTCTGTCCAACGAACGCACCGAACGCCTTCTCGCTGACCTTTACAGCCAGCATAGGGCCGGCAAAGTCTATATCTTCGATGTGCTTCCAGATCCATGAAACCGGATGAATTGCCCTTATAAGCTCTTTGAAGTCCAAAGTAAGCTCTACACCTCTTATTCTCTTCTCTGTTTCTTCTTCAATTGCGTTTATTCTTTCTCCACCCTTTCCAACGAGTCTTCCGAAGTGTCCCTGCTTGACTATTATCAAAGCATCGGGCGTATGCTCGGAGGTAATCTCAAACTTCTCCTTCTCCTCGCTGAACTCTACAACCGTTATCACATCTGCATCTGGCGAGTGAATCTTTGCAGATTCGAGGATCTCCTCTTCCTCATCGCTGAGCTCTCTTGTTCTCATCCTGTATTCTATTAAAAGCCTCAAACCCCTCTTGGCTCCTTCTCTGACTATATCCTTGATTCCCAAGTCAACGACCTTTGCGTTCTCTTCGCTCATCAAAACATCCCTGATCAGAGTTGCTGGATCGTTTTCCACCGCTCTCAGTGATTGAAAAACGGGATCTCCAGCTACTATCAGCCTGCTGTTTCTACCAACTCTTACCAGAACTTCGATTAGACTTTCGGGTTTCAGTGTCTGTACCTCATCCAAGAATATAACGGCATCATCGAACGTCCTACCTTTCAGGTAGTGCGAATCCACGAACACTATTCTTCCGGCATCTATCAGCTCTTCAAGTTTGTTCCACTCAACGAATTCTCCAATGACATCTCTCACGTATTCTTTGGCTAGTTTAAGGAATTCGTCGCCAGCTTTGGCCATGGTAAGTTCTTCTCCGGTAACTACATCTATTATCGGTTTAACAACGATGAATCTTCTTTGATTACCCTCTAAAACGTCATCTATACCGTAAGCCAGACTGAAGAGGGATTTACCTGTTCCAGTTGGCCCAAATATCCCTATGATACTGTAATCGTCATTCAACGTATCTACGATCTCCTTCTGCCCCGGTGTAAGAGGTTCGATCTTTTCGAGGATCATAGAATAAGGTTAGATTTTCTGCATAAATCAATTTCGTCAGCTTAAGGCACCGGCTAAACCTCTAAGCTTTCTTCTCATCGCTTTTGACTCATCAATGATCCTATCAACGTCGGAGCCCTCGATCCAATAGTATTTCGTTTCTTTAAGCTTATCGGCTATTTCGCTTTCAAATTCTAATCTTAAAGCCCGTTTTACACCATTTAATCCATCGCTTAGGTAAGCCTCAACGATGTATGCTTCGGCAAATGCCGTTTCACTCACGATCGCCAAGTTCGAATTCCTTACGGCATACTCGTTTCCGTTGAAAGAAACAGCCAATCCATTTTCTTTAACCCATGAGAGCATCGCAAAATCAGATATGCTATCTCCGATCGCTATTAGATTTTTTATACCATAACTTTTCACAGCTTCAAGCTTCCTTTGTCCACCAACAGCTTTGACATCTCTTAAAATCTTCCCAGCTTCCATGTTTGTAAGCTTATTCCAGAAAAAGTTGTTAAGCCAATCTATTGATTTCATTGAGCTTTCATCCGGTGGAATCTCAATTTCTGGTAAGGATGCTATCATCTCCACAGCCTGAAGTATGAAGTCCCTCTCCTCCTTCGGCAAGGAATACTGCTCCGGCTTGAAATACGTTGAGTGGATCTTATCTATGCCTAAGGGCTTAGCCGAAACTTCCAAGAACTGTACATAGCTTGTTGAAATTACAACAGGCTCAATACCCTTTTTAATTAAATAATGCATCGCATCCTCCGCATCCGGCGTGTAGGATAGAACCTTCTCCGCCAGATCTCTAAGTTCATCAGAGGTTACACCCAAAGCTACGATAAACGGTGCAAGCAGTTTTAACGTATCTCCGGCTTCGTAGTCTCTTCTTCGCTCGATTAGCACAAGATAGTCGTCGTATTGGCTCAACCTCTCAAAGAATTCGTGGTTGTTGAAGAAGGCTATCGCCACCTCATATGCGAAATCCGTTAATACCCATGGCCCCTCCCAATCTGTAAAGAACAGCATACAATCACCTGTTTCTTTCTATGAATTCTCTAAGCTCCTTTTCGGTCCTCGCACCTTTGATCCTATCAACTTCAACACCGTCCTTTATGAATACCAAAACTGGCAATGCAATGACTCCAAACTTCTTGGCTAGATTCCTATTCTTGCGAACGTCGATCTTTACAAGCTTGATATCATGATACTCTTTTATAAGCTTGTTCATGATTGCTTCGACAGTCTTACAAGCTACGCATCTCTCCGAACAGAATTCCAGTATGTACTTCCCACTCGATAGATCCATCAAAAGATCAACCGAAACGGATATATTTACGTTTTCGCTAAATTATTTAAGCGGTCGTAGTCTAGCCTGGCAGGACGCGGGCCTCCCGAGCCCGTTGCCCGGGTTCAAATCCCGGCGGCCGCACTTTTAATTTTTGAAATATCAATTCCTTAGGATTCTCCTCTAACAATTTACCAAGATCTATTCCTAATTCCATTATCGAAGATTTTATCTTCTTTCTCAATATGCTCTCTGTATAGAGCATTTTCCAACAAATTTCATTTGTATTCCTTCTTCATATCTATTCAGCTTTTAACAATTCCAAGCTTTAAAAAGCTATGAGCGGATAGAATGAATAAGAGGAATTTATCATTTTGAGAAAATAAAATTAGTTTTTATTTATATAAATTTAGAATTATAAATTATGATTATTTCACAGTAGTTCCTCCAGAAGGAAATGGACCGATAGAGTTTATAAAGAGGGAAGATCTTTCCATTACTGGCTTTCTGAATGACCTTTGCCGAGAATGTCATCTGATAGAGCGATGAATGAACTTGGTGAGAGGGGAAAGTCATCGAAAGCCGTCTACCTTAAGGTTACAGGGTTAGAACTGAAGATCTAATTAAAACAGTACCGATATTGTAGCAGAGAAAGACGGAGAAATCTTGAGATTGAACATCGATCGCCAAAGAAGCAGAAAGAAACATCAAAAAGAATTTGAAAGGGCTATATGTAATTGCAAGCGATGAAATTGCAAAAATGAAAGTTATACAGGTTGCTTTGAGAGTTATGTTCAGATCGAGGAAAGATGAACCCGATAAAACCTTGGGAGTTAGAATTGGAACAATAGATGAGCTGAAAAAATGCTGATTTAAAGGGTGGTTCGAGATAATGAACGTATAATTATTCGGTGGGACTTCAGGCGGCTTTATGGGCTTAGAAGGTTTCTAATCTCAAGCCCGTCATTTTAAAAAAATTTAAGTTTAAGACGTTCAAAAGTAAATCGTTATGATTCTAAAGCTTTTAAAGAAAATTGTTGATTTTGTGAGGATAGAGGATGAGGACGAAGCTTTGGTAGTTGGACTTACAGGATGTGCAGAAGGACTAGATGATTTGGATGCAGCCGTTGAGATTTTAAGAAAGGATAGAGAAAGGCTCAAGAAAAGAAAATCTAGGATTTGTGATCCTCCTTTATGATCAGACGAAGTTAAGCATTGTACAAAAGGTAAAGAAATCGTGATAACTCTACGACTAGTGATCCCCGCCAAAAAAATCGTGAATTTATAATCTCCTTGGCTTTCTTCGAGAACTTCATAATTTCAGAGATAACGTATTTCCTTGCCCGTTAAATCTAATTCCAACGATTTTTCCCTATTTCTCTTATCTCGATCTCCTTTTGGCATGAGATGTAAATTCTATTATCGTAAAACTCTTGATATTCTTCGAATTTATCAAATTATCACACAATCTCCATTATCAAATTCGATCAGCTACCCCAGGCCTCGTCATCGCCGAAGCTCGGCTATCCCCAGCCTCATCATCCTCTCTATATAATTTGTAGCAATAAATAAGGCTTTCTGTCAAAAGAATAGCTTGTTCTAAGGAGATCGTATCTCTGATTAGCTGTCTTCTCAGTAAAGGGTTTTAAAGTTTTAATTTCGTACGATATATGAAGATAGAATCGTAATAGACTCAGAGATAAGTCATGAAAAGCTCGTCATAAAGGGAGCAAGGGTTCCGATAGATGCAATTCTTGGATTGTTATTCTGGCTGCAGTAGAATACGCGGCGAAGATAGTAGCAAAAGATGAGATAAGAGAGTATGCGAAAGCTTAAGTTTCTATTCGATTCGAATATGCTCCCGTTCGAGTGCTAAAGTGATCAGAAGTTTTGGATATGATGTCGGGGACGTTATGGATATTCTGCAAAAGATAGAGATATTGTAGAGTTATGCCTTGGAAAAGTGAGAAGTTGAAATATTTGCTATAATGATAGTCGAAATTTTGAGAGAAAGAGGTAGACGTTTAGATTAGGTATTGGAGAATTTACAGGATTAATAGAGATATTGAAATAAGGTCAGACCTGCCCAGTTTCATCATATTTCAGTCCCCGTAAGTTTCCTCATCCCAAATGTATTAGAGTTTTGGCAATTTATAAAATGATCTACCATTGAAATTAATCGATAAGAAATTTGTTCTAGTATATAACATTGAGCACAAAATGTAAATGCTAAAAAATTAATAGGGAGTGGCCCAGCTCTCCTCGTCCTTGTAGACCTTCTCGTCTATTATCATCTCTCCCTCTACAAGAGGCTTCGGCTCCTTAACAGCTTCAATCCTGTACAACGTGGACTTATACCAGTTGTAGTCTATCTTGACGCCCAGCTTCTTGACTATCGGTAGCTTCTCCTGAAATCTGAAGAAGTTCTTCTCATCCTGCGGATACACGTTGAACTTCCTTCTCATGTCTGTAATTATGAAACCCATCTCGTGTATCATCATCTGAATCTCAAACCATTTCTTCCTTGAAGCTTCAAGCGTTGTTAAGCCAAAGTAACCGGCACATCCAACTCCTTTAAGCGTTGATACTCCTCTCGATAGGAACAGCTTTATTCCTGGAATCGTTTCAACTGGATCCGTCACAAATACATCGAACTTCTTCTTCAGCTCATCTGGAAACGCCTGCTGGACATCGTAGACCATCGCCTCAACTGGCAGTCCGTATTCATCAGCCTTTCTATTTATGAAGTCTATCAACCTTTCATCTATGTCTATCACGAAAACCTTCTCTGGCAAACCCGTTAAGGCTGAAGCTAAGCTGAACAGATCATCATCTCCTACGACGAATATCTTCGTCTTCAGCAGATCTCCTCTCTCGTAGACGAACTCAACTCTCCTTATCACACCGTCCAAGCTTATGAATCCCTGATCGTACTTCTCTATAGCCTCTGGCCTTTCCTCAGCGATCTTAGCGTATTCCTTCATCACGTCTTGGAAAAACTCGTTTATCTCGTAGCCCGTTCCTCCGCAGCATTTACACTCGAATCTGTCTATTTTCTTTAAGCCGAGCGATTCGCACAACTCTATGCCCTTCTCCGTAAGCTCGACCTTTCCATCGCTAATCCTGATCAATCCCTCGTTCTCCATCTGCTGGAGTAACTCGAAGAACTCTGGTAAGCTGGCATCCTGCTCGTCGATGAGTCTGTAGACACTCATCGGTTCTCTGAACAGTGCTTGCAGTATCTGTCTTCTGATCCTTTCCATCATCTCTCTAACCTCTGTCCAAGATGTAATGTCTGTAGGATTTGGGTTTAAACTTCTCTAGGAACAACTGGAAGGCTTTCTCAGCCTTTTTTGCATCTCCGCACGTAAATACATCCAAGTTCACGAGTTCGTATTCGGGCCATGTGTGTATCGATATGTGGCTCTCGGCTATGAGGACTATCCCAGTTACGCCGTGCGGATTGAACTGTTTGTAGACACTGCCGACTTTGTTCAACTCCGCCTCTTTAACCACCTCCTCTACGATCTGCCTTACCGTGCTCTCATTTGAAATTAGCTCCTTTCGAACTCCATACAATTCCGCAATTATATGCCTTCCCACGATCATGATCCTCCCCCCTTTCCTCCATTTTTTTCACCCCTTTTCGAATTTGATTAGCACCAAACGGAACATATCCGATTTTTTTCGGGCTTGACAGCCCATATCAAATTTGCTTCGATTTGGCTAAGTAGATGCTATTAACTATTGACTTTTAAAGTTTTCGCAAAACATGGGCGAGAATTCAACGTCTAAAATCAAAATGTTCGATAGCATATCGTTCAAATCTTGCCAAAAAAGCAAATTATTGAACTTTTTTGACCAATTCGCAAAAAAATAAACGATTTTAAATATGCTTGACAAAAACCAATTATCTTTAGGATATATACTTTAAACATCTTAAAAAATAGTTAAAGTCCCATGTACTCCATAAGCCTATCCAAATTGACGAACGACTCAACGAGCTCTCTGATTCTTTTAATCTTCTCTTCTCCTCTTATCCTCGCTTTTCCAAATATCGATTCTATCTTTTCTACGGTCGTGAGGGTGTCATCTGGGACCACTATCATCGGTATCTCCTTTTCCTCAGCTTTTCCAATGACTATACTTGGCGGTTCAAGGTTTCCGGTTAAGATCAGACACCTGACGTTTGGAATCTCCAAGGCAAGCATTATTAAGTCAGATCTATCTCCTCCGGTAATTATGGCACAGTTTCTAGCCTTTCTGAAGTATCCCAAGGCAGATTGAGGGGACATCGCTCCAACCAAAAGCTGTTCGATTATGCAGTCCTTTTTAGGCTCTACGAGATACTTTCCGCCCAAAGCTGAAGTTATTTCACTTAAAAATACACCTGCAAGTAACGAATCTTTCGGAATCATACCAGCAACCTCAATTCCATTCTTTCTAAGCAAAGATTCGGCTAAACTCTCCAAGTACGATCTCTTATACCCCGAAACCTGATTGAAAATGACCATTCCCAACTTTTCCCCAAATTTCGACTTTGCCGATAGCAATTTATCGATCACAGAGTCATCGCTGAACTTTACGATCATCAAATCCCTTACGTCGAGCATCGAAACGACACTTATATCGCATAAACCCAAGGCTCTGCCCAACTCATAGTGGAGGGCACCTTCAATGAGCAGAATGTCCTTATCCTGTTTTATCCTTTCAAAGGCCTCCAAAATCTTTCTTTTAAGCTTTATATGATCTGTAGATAGTATGAATTCAATATATGGTTTATCAACTATAACCGGGCAGATCTCATCGATCGATTCTTCAAGCTTTAGAGTTTCTGCAACTGCTAAAGCATCTTCATCAACGGGTTTATCACCGATGTACTTTCCAATTCCAATCGGTTTGAAGTATCCGACCCTGTAACCTTTCTCCTTCAAAATCAACCCCAGAGCCATTATAAATCCGCTTTTTCCCGAATACTCATCTATCGACGAGACTAGCATTCTATCACCTCAGAACGATCTTCGCATCCACAACGCAGCAACCTCTTTCATAAACGAATATAGGATTTAAATCCATTTCAACGATCTCATCAAAATCCAAACTGAGTCTGGAAATCTTAAGCAGTACATCGACAAGAGACTCTATGTCGGATGGTCTTTCCCCTCTAACCCCCTTCAGAATTCCATACGCCTTAACTTCCCTGATCATCTCCAAGGCTTCATCCCTATCGATCGGAGCTATTCTAAACGAAACGTCCTTGAAGACCTCTACGTAGATCCCTCCCATACCGAACATCAGCAACGCTCCAAATTGGGGATCCCTCTTCATTCCAACTATAACCTCTCTCCCCAAGGGCATCATCTTTTGAATCAAAACACCCTCAACGTCGGCTTTCAAATAATCCTCAGCCCTCTTCACAAGCTCGTAAAATACAGAAACAACGTTTTCTCGATTGACGTTCAACTTCACACATCCTACATCTGTCTTGTGCAGTATATCGGGTGAGATTATCTTCATCGCCACGGGATAGCCGATATCATCGGCGATTTTTAAAGCTTCCTCAGCAGTCTTTGCGATTCCGTAGGGTGGAACGGGGATACTGTAAGCCCTCAAAATTTCAAAGCTTTCAGCCGTTAGAACCTTCTTATCCTTGTACTTTTCAATTAAATCTTTAATTTTAGCTATATCAACTTCTACCTCAACAGATTCTACACTCTTTTCAAGCTTTCTCTTCATAAATTCGTATCTTTTCACAGATCTTAAAGATTTAACAGCTTTAACCGGATCTAGGAAGTTTACTATACCATGATTCTTGAGCAGTTCGATAGCATCTTTAACACTTTCACCACCCATAAAGCACGTTACGATGGGTTTGTCTACACTTAGGATGTATTCTGAAGCTTTGTTAAAGTCTATCTGAGCCGTTGGTGTTAAAATCGCGATTATCGCTCCTACATTCGGATCGTTCTCAACGATCTTTAAAGCCTTTCCAAATCTATCCGCATCCGCATCACCCAAAACATCTACAGGGTTGTAAACGTTTGCAATTGGTGGTAAAATCGATCTAAGCCTATCGATTGTTTCCTTCTCAAATCTCGCCAAGTTTAAACCAAATTCTTCGACCGCATCTGATGCTATAACACCCGGCCCACCGGAGTTGGTAACAATCGCGATTCCACCATCTATTCCCCTTATCCTTCTCAAAACTAAGGAGAAGTCGAAGAGATCTTCGATCGACTCAGCTTCAACAACTCCGCACTGTTTGAAGGCTGTTCTGTAAGCTACGAAACTTCCGGCCAAGCTACCGGTGTGACTTGAAGCAGCCTTTGCGCCAGCTTCGGTCCTTCCACTCTTAACCGCAACTATGGGCTTTGTCTTTGAGACCTCCCTTGCAACATCCATAAACTTCCTTCCATCGCTTACACCTTCCAAGTATAGCATTATCACATTTGTTTCGTCATCGTTTGCGAGGTATCTCATAAAATCCGCCTCATCCAGGACTGCCTTGTTTCCCAAAGAAACTACCTTGCTGAATCCGACGTTGTTCGCCTTAGCCCAATCCAAGACTGCCAATATAAAAGCCCCGGATTGGCTTAAGAAAGCTATATCACCCTTAGGTGGCATGACTTTACCGAAGGTAGCATTCAGATTGTTGTGAGTATTTATGATCCCTAGACAGTTTGGGCCGACCATGTTTATTCCGTATCTCTTGCAAATTTCCGCGATTTTGTTTTCCAAAGCGTAGTTACCGGCTTCCTTGAATCCGGCGGTTATAACTACGACATTCTTGACCCCCTTCCTACCGCACGATTCGAGAACTTCTGGAACGGCATTTGCTGGAACCGCTATAATTGCCAGATCAACCTCATCCGGTATTTCCTCAATATTGGGATAACACCTAAAGCCTAAAATCTTGTCATACTTTGGATTTACGGCATAAACCTTTCCATTAAAATTCTTAAGATTTTTAAGTAAAATATTTCCGACTTTACCTTCTTTTGGCGTGGCACCGACTACTGCAACGACTTTTGGGTTGAACATCTTTTCCAGCATTTGCTAAAAGATAAATTTTAAAAATATTTGAAGTTTACTACGAATCTCCAGTCTGCTAAAACCAAAAGACTAATATATATAATTAGTCCACCGTAATCTGGAGGGGTAATTATGAAGAAGATTATACTGCTGTTGCTGATATGTGTTGGACTCGTGCTGGCTGGTTGTGCTGAGCAGAAACCAACTGAGAAGACTCCAACACCGGTGGAAACTACACCCTCAAAGCCGGTAACGACTCCTGTCAAGACTCCAAAGCCAGCAGCAACTCCGACACCAACTAAGACATCAGAAGTCAAGACCGCTCAGCCAAGTGTAACGATCAAGTGTGAGTCCTGCCACACCAAGGCGACAGATTACAAGCCACACGTTGAGGGCGGTAAGTACTGTATAAAGTGCCATGGTAAGGAGGGCATGACTGTAGCTGAGGTTGCACACACAGTTCACCAGGGTGTTATAAGCTGTGATGTCTGCCACGGAAAGGCTCCGAACCTGGTAATTCCAAAGCCGAAGTATCCAGATCAGTCGGTCTGTGTTAACTGTCACAACCCGAAGGATCCGACACAGCCGTGCACGAACCTCGTTACGATCCACCTTGAGAGAGGCAAGTACTGTACGGTCTGCCACACCCAGCCTCTGAATGTCATCCACAAGGCGGCAGATGAAAATTACATCGGTAAGTAGCCATGAGGGCTTCTAAACTTTTTTTAATATTTATTATACTTTTTGCAGTGTTCTTGTGCCTCTGCGCTGGACAGAAGCCGACAGAAGTAAAGGAGACTCCAACACCGACTCCAGTTGAAACAACACCACCGGCTAAGGTAACTCCAACACCTACCCCAACTCCAAAACCAACTCCAACACCCTCAGAGAAAGTTTCAGCTGGAGGTGTCAAGCCTGTCGATGGCGAATGCTTAAACTGTCACAACGATCCACTGAAGAGGATGTCATATCCTCAGGTGTTCGACATACCTGGACATGTTGACGGCTCGGCCTACTGTAAGTATTGTCACGTTCCGAACGTTACAAAGATGACTCAGCAGGAAATCGACGAATACGTCGCGAAGTTCCACCACGAAACAAAATACGCGCAGGAGGGTAACTGCCAATTCTGCCATAAGCTCGCAAAGGGTGAGGATATAAAGAAGTGTGGAACCTGTCATCAAAATGGAAACCTCATAGCCATTCACTCACCTTATAACGTCGGTTGCAAAGCCTGTCACGGTTACGACTTCATGAGAATTCATGTAGAAAAGAAGCCATTCCCACCACAGTTCCCGATACCTCAGAAGCCCAAGGAGGAGCAGAAGGGTTGGATTTGATTTTTTTGATTTTTTATTTTGCTTCCTAAAATGAAAGCTTTTTTAAATCCTTAAGGTTACTGCCGAGGGATGATTCTAAAGGGGAAGGCTTGGAAATTCGGCGATAACATCTCCACAGATCACATTACACCTGGCAGGTATTTTCATTTACGAAGTAACATTCAAGAGCTAGCGAAGCACGTTATGGAAGATGCTGATCCAGATTTTATGAAGAAGTTCAAGCCGGGTGATTTCGTTGTAGGAGGGAGGAACTTTGGAATGGGTAGCAGCAGAGAGCATGCACCTCTTGCCTTGAAGGTTGCCGGAGTTTCGGCAGTTCTTGCCAAATCCTTTGCTAGGATCTTCTATAGAAATGCGATAAACGTAGGTTTGCCCGTTCTCATCGTTGACACTGATCCGATAGAATCTGGAGATGAACTTGAGGTGGATCTGTCGAGTGGGATAGTAAAGGATCTAACCAAGGGAATCGAACTAAAAGCAAAGCCCTTGCCAGATATAATGATAAAGATTCTAAAGGAAGGAGGATTGGTCGAATTCGTTAAGAAGTATGGAACTTTTGAGATTTAATCGCTCTGCTTATCAACATCATCACCCAGATGGGATGTGAAAAGCTATGAGAGTTGTAATCTACGGCTTTGGCCAGATCGGAAGACTTCTAGCTGAAAATTGCGTTAAGAGGGGTTTCGAGATAGCTGGCGCTGTGGACGTTAATCCAGAGCTAATTGGAAAAACCCTTAGAGATTTTGGAATTGACAGCGATGCAAAAATTGAAAGATCTTTAAAGTTTGAGGGAGATCTGGCGTTTGTAGCTACCGGTTCTTTTCTGAACGAAGTTTATCCGCAAATCGAGGAATGCATTAAGAACGGTTTTAACGTTATTAGCACATGCGAAACACTCGCATATCCGGAGTATCGTTATCCAGAGATTGCAAGCAGAATCGATGAGTTGGCGAAGGAATATGGGGTTACCGTGCTTGGAACGGGAATAAATCCAGGATTTCTGCTTGACACTCTACCCATAGTTCTGTCAGCCCCCTGCGTTGAAATTAGGAAGGTTAGAGCTGTTAGGAGTATCGATGCCTTAAAGAGGAGATCCCAGTTTCAGAAGAAGGTTGGAATCGGACTAAGTCTGGACGAGTTTGAGAAGGCAAATCTGACAGGTCATGTGGGCTATGCTGAATCTGCTCTGTTGGTAAGCGAAGCCTTGGGCTTCAAAGCTGATAGGGTTGAGGAAGGGCAGGAGCCAGTGGTTAGGAATGGTAAGGTTTTGGGAGTGAAGGGATTTGGTAGCGTTTTTTCTGATGGTGAGGAGGTAGTTAGGGTGGAGTTTCACGCTTACGCGAATGCAAAGGAATTTGAGGAGATCGTCGTTGAGGGTGACAACACCGTCATTTGGAGAAGCAGCGGAACAAAAGGTGATTTGGGGACTGTAGCTGTCTTGATCAATTTGGCAAAGGCTGTAGTCGAGCACAAGCCCGGTTTGATAAAGATGATAGATCTTATTCCCTTTAGAAGATAGCTTTTAATCTCGAGTTTTTAAGTGAAAGAATTTAATAGGCAGAGAACAATTTTTCTCAGCAATCTAAAACCTTAAATATTTGCCAAACTCAACCTATATTGTGAAATCGATGTATCTTCCCCTTCACGATGGAAAAGCTCCTTACTGGTTACTCAACAGGATGAAAAGGTTAGCTAAGCCTATAGTTACGCTGATAATTGAAGAATTTGGGGAAAAAGAGTTTTTTGAGAGGATATCCGATCCTATATTTTTCCAATCGTTCTCTAACGTTTTGGGCTTTGACTGGAACTCCTCGGGCTCAACTACCGTTTTAATTGGTGTTTTAAAATCCGTTCTGAATACCGAGGAATTTGAAATTAGGATCGCTGGTGGAAAGGGAACAAATGCTCTGAAAACGCCCGAAGAAGTTAGAATGTTTGCAGATGAACTCGGTGCAAATGCCGAAAGGCTAATTGAAGCAAGTAGATTAACGGCTAAGATCGACAACTCCGCCTTGCAGGATGGGTACGATATAT
>CAZBFC010000196.1:0-4664 GCA_964491095.1 uncultured archaeon
TGTCCTTGCCATCAAAGAGTATCTTCCCCTCCTCAGGCTTATAAACACCAGAGATTATGTTGAAGAGGGTGGTCTTGCCGGCACCGTTTGGGCCTATGATCCCCAGTATCTCCCCTTTCTTTACCTCAAAGCTAACCTTGTTTACGGCAACAAGTCCACCAAACCTTTTGGTAACGTTCTCCACCTTAAGTATCATTCGACAAACCTCCTTAAAGCTGGGATCCTATCCCTAACGAATCCAACGATTCCTCTCGGCATAAACAATACGATCAGCAGTAGTACTATACCAGACATTGCGATGTGCAAGGCCTTAAACATTTCACTTACCAGCAGAAATCCTCTGATCCTTTCGTAGACCATCGCTCCGATCATTGGGCCGGTAACTGTTCCAAATCCACCGAGCATAACCATAAATATCATCTCTATCGACTTCGTTAGATGGAATGCCGATTCGGGCTCGATGTTTCCGTTCTTGAAGAAGAATATCGCTCCGATCATTCCTGGGAAAAGTGCCGACAGAGCGTATGCTAGGGTCTTGTATCTACTCGTGTTAACTCCCAAGGTTATCGCAGCATCTTCGTCCTCTCTTATCGCCATCAAGCCAAGCCCGAACTTCGACTTCTTTACGAACCAGCTTACGACTACTACCGCTATGGTTACGGCAAGCATGAGGTAGTAAGATAACCATATCGCATTTTCAGCACCTCCGTAAGCTGAGTAGACCTTTATGTTGAAGTAAATTCCCTCAGCCCCGCCTACCTGCTCCAGATTCGTTATCAACGCCTTCACAGCCTCGTTCACACCGATTGTTGCGATTGCGAAGTATGCTCCTCTAAGTCTCAGGATGGCCAGTCCCAAGCTATAAGCTACGAGCGCTGAGAACAGTCCAGCTAGGATCATCGCCGGAACTATGTTCAACCCGTAGTTCTGAATCAGCAGAAATGCAACGTAACCACCTATGCCGTAGAAAACGATGTGTCCAAAGCTGACGTAGCCAGTGTAACCCAGTATTATGTTTAGACTTTCCGCCAAAGCTATGTACATCAGTATTATGAACACTGTCTCTCTCAGCGTTACATCCTTTGTAATCACCGGCAACATCCCTATCACTATCAGCAGTCCGACAAGCCATGCAAGCGATTTCATACCTCTCCCCCAAGCAGTCCAGACGGTCTTATCAGCAGAACCGCAACTAAAATGCTGAATTCAATAAACGGAACCAAACCGGTTGGAATTTGAAGTGTTATGACGTTCTCAATTATTCCCAATATCAATCCACCAACTAAAGCTCCGATGGGACTACCTAAACCACCCAAAACGCATATGACGAAGCTCTTAAGTTCGTAAACACCTCCAGAAAGGATCGTAAATGGAAATACCGTAGCGATCAAGGCTCCGGCCGTCATGGCCAATCCAATTCCGATTCCGAAGCTTAAGGCAAGGATCTTTGTCGTGTTTATACCCATTAGCTCTGCTGCAGTTCTGTTCATCGATACGGCTCTAACCGCCTTCCCGACCTTGGTTCGATACAGAAACACGTAAAGCAATATCGTAAGAGCTATCGAAACTACTCCGGCAATCACCTTCGTACCGAGTATCGTGATGTTGCCGATCGTTACCGAGCCAAGATGGATGTCGATAGCATATGGAATCGTCGTCCAGACAAACGTTCCGAGACCGATTATAAAGAGACTGATGCTGAAAGTTGAAAGAAGTGTCGAAAGTTCGGGAGCATCGATGATCCTATGCAATGCTACGAAGTAAACTGCAATTCCCAAAATAACACCAAGTGCGAAAATCACAGGAACACCCACATAGGGATTCAACCCGTATGCGAATAGGAAGTAAGCTGTAAACATACCCAAAGCGATAAAAGCTCCATGAGAAAGATTTATCACCTTCATAACACCCCAAATCAGGTTTAAACCGATTGCAGCTAAACCGTAAACCAAACCAAGCAAGATTCCACTAATTATGCTGTCTACCCATACATCGATCAAATTCCCACCTCCAAATAAAAATTAAAAAAATTAGGATTTGATTCTTCTCAGAACGTAAGCGACTCCTACCAATCCAGCAATGGCAAGTGCAGCTTCAAATCCTGGTCCCTTCTTCTCTTTAGCTTCAGTCGGAGTTTCAGTTGTCTCTTCCTTGAACTTCAGAGTCAGCGGATAGATCAAATCGGCTGACTTGGCACTTTCTGGCCAAACTACCTCCTTGATGAGTGTACCATTCCTCTCCTGCCACTGTAGATAGACCATCTCATGACCCTTCTGTCTTCCATAGTATTCACCAGTATCGAAGCTTATTCTGCCGAAGAACGTCATTATATCCATCTTCTCCAAGGCTTTCTTAACGGCTTCAGTGTCAATGCTTCCAGCATCCTCAATAGCCTTCTGCAAGACTAAGCCAGCGACGTAACCTCCCGCAGCATGATAGCCTGGCTCATAACCGTACGCATCCTTGTAGGCTTTAACGAACTCTTCGACGGTTGGGCCGTACCACTCGATTCCAAGCTTTTCGGCCATCTCTGGACTGTACTTTACCATCGGCTCCCACTGCGATGGGCCAGTAACATAGAGTGCGGCCTTTCCAATTTCGGCAAATTCTGGCAATGCGGGTGCTACAAGCAACGATATCAGCTTTACTTTAACCTTCTTTTCATAAAGCTGCTTTGCAAACGTCTCTCCATCGGCGAAGTGTCCACCACCGATTATGGCATCGGGATTCTTAGCGATTATCTTGTTTATCAGCGATGTGAAGTCCGTGGTTCCTGGGGCGTAGGCTTCAAATAGAACCACATCAAATCCGTTTTCCTCTGCGTATTCCTTAGCAGCTTTGCATACATCCTTCGCAAACTTACTGTCTTCATAGACAATCGCTATCTTCTTAGCGTTTGGATCGACTGCCTTGAGCATGTCGATTGCACCCGTCAGATATCTGCTTGCCGGAGTGTAGATCTGGTATATGCAGTTGTAACCCTTGTTGAATATGCTGTCTGATGCCGCTCCGGTTGCTATCATGATTTTGCCATATTGTGAAGCAACTATAGCCGCTGAAGCCGTTAAACCACTGCTGTATGGACTGATCAAGAAGTCGACCTTATCTTCGGTGATCAATTTCGTGTAAAGCTGCTGAACCCTCGTCTTGTCACTTTCATCATCGTAATACACCAACCTAACGGTTAGTTTCTTACCCAAGGACTTTACATAAATCCCACCGTTCGCATTTACCTGATCTGCCCAGAGTTTTAACCCCTGAAATTGCTCTTTCGACTCCGAGTTGAATTTACCAGTTTGCGACATTGTAAATCCAATCACGATCTCATCCTTCGCTGTGGCAATCGATATCGACGATAGCAGAATTAACACAGCCAATGCGACCAAAAACTTCCTCATGAAATCACCTCTGTTTGTAATGATTGTTTACAGCCAATCTGATAGGGATATAAACCTTATTTAATGAACATTGTTATAGACAAGCAAACGCAAAGCGATACTACCATAAAAAATTGAAACATTATTCTGATTTTCAGAGAATCATTATACTATATATAAAACTAAATCCGAGAAAACATCATGGCGGAAAATTTGGAAGAACTGAAGGTCGTTTTGAAGAGGGTTGTTAATAAGATCCTAGCAACGGAAAAGATCTGCATAGCCCTAAACTTTCAGGTATGGATAGTGATAATGTCCGGTTACTATTTGATCATAGCACCACTGGAAAAGATTCCTATATGGCTTACATTATGTTACTGGATCACAGGGGCAGTAGTGTTCGTCTACATTTCCAGATCGATCTGGAGAAAGGCAACTCTTCTAATTTCTGAGGGAAATATCAGAAAAATAAACATAGGAATACTGATCTCTTGGATCATCGCATCGATCCTAGGCTGGTTCTTAGTTCCATCAGTGCTTGATGCTCAATTCCTTCAAAGGCTGGCAGTTGGTCTTTTGAGCTTTCTATCTTTGGGAGTCTTTGGAATGATTATAACGATATATCTAAACACGAAAAAGATAGCAGTTGAGATGATTCCAGCTACGGCTATTCCAGCGTTACTGATTCCGGCAGTTTTCCTCGTCAAAGGTAATCCGATGGACTTTGCCGGGATGTGTGCGGTCTTCAGCTACGGAACCACGGTCATCCTATACATCTACAGAGCCTTCAAGGTGGCGTAACATGCTGAACGAGTTGGCCAAGAAGAACGTTCTTGGGAATCCAATAAGGTTGGGTATTATGATCTACCTTTTAACGCACGAAAAAGCGTTTTTTAAAGATCTTCAGACGATCCTATCGGTAACACCAGGAAACCTCGATTCTCATCTCAGAACTCTCGAAAAAGAGGGTTTTGTAAAGATTAAGAAAACTTTGGCAGATAGACCGAGAACGATCGTTATGATAACTGAAAAGGGGGCTAAAGAGACAAAAAGATATCTAAAGTTGCTTAAGGAGATACTAAACGGAATTTAGATTTCAATAACTTCACCGATCTCAACTATTCTGCAATTGATTCCCTCCCTCTCAAGCCTCTCCTTTAATCCCTCGGCATTCTTCTTCTTTTCAGGTTTTTCTGGATTGTAATGGATCGGAATTACCAATTCGGGCTTCAACCTCTTCATCTCAGATACGTAATCGTCGTAGAAGTCTGGGAAGCATGCTGTAAA
>CAZBFC010000197.1:0-3226 GCA_964491095.1 uncultured archaeon
AAAATATAAAATTTGTATAATTATTAAAGTTAAAATATTTTCATGGTAACTGGACAAACGATACACGATAAGGTTGATTAAGCATAAACGCTAAATCGCATCGTATCCTGCCTTCAAAGCCTTCAGATTTAGATCGTGAAGCTTCGGTGGTAGAACGTCTTTAACGGCTTCCTCAAGCTTTTCGTAGCTGAAGGGTAACTTGACAAGCTTCGCAAGCATGCCCAAAACGACCACATTGGTGGCCTGAATTGCCCCTAACCTCTCAGCGATCTCTGAAGCATTAACTGGGTAAACGTGGGGTGTGATCTCCTTAAGCTTGCTTAAAACCTCATCAGCATCCGGATACTTAGCGATGCCGAGTGTCACCGTGATGGGAATTATCGGCCTTGTGTTCACTATCACAATGGATTTCTCGTTAAGATATTTGGTGTATCTCAACGCCTCAGCCAACTCCAATGCTATCATGACGTCGGCGTTGCCCAAAGGGATTAAGGGCGATAAAACTTCTCCAATTCTGACATGAACCTCAACGCTACCCCCCCTTTGAGCCATTCCATGAACCTCCGAAGTTAGAACGTTTAACCCGGCTTTCATCGCAGCTTTGGCCAGTATCATCGAAGATGTAAGGATCCCTTGCCCACCAACGCCGACTATGATTATGTCCATATTGCAGAGCTACGAAACGATTTATTTAAATCTTGATGTTTTTCATTTTGATGATAGTCTTCTGCCTGGTAAACACCTACGACAAGCTTAAACTCCATGAGATTCATCTCAGAACAATTGCAAGGGCTGCACCTCTCTGCTACGCTTACGATTTGCATTTAGCTTTGATGGATTTCAACTTTTGGAAGGATGAGGAGGAGATGGTCAAGCAGGTTGCTGAATACACTACGATCGGCGAGCATGGAAGATACGCCATTGAGTTGCTTAAAGCCGGAAAGATCCACCTGATCGATAAGATTCCAGCCCACTTCGGCGAAGTTATCGCAACAACTTCAAAGCCCGATGAGAAGAAGAGAATAACTTTTGAGGAGATGAGAGATCTGATAAGGAGAAGGTCAGCGACCTTTCTGATAGGTTTGGGAAGAAGAGGTTTGCCAAAGGATATCATGAAAAAAGCAAAATACCATTACGACGTAACCGAAAAGGGGATAAGTCTTGAAACTTGCAGTGCGATGGGTGCTATAGCAACGGCAATATGGTTTGCGAAAAGGTGATTTGATGGAGGACATCAGGTTTTGCCCAGAGCACGGGTTTTATAGAGGAGAGTTCTGCAAATGCGGAAGGAAGGGCGAACTTATACTCGAAAAGGAGAAGGTCGAAAAGTTGGGTAGATTTATATCGGGCATTTTGAGGCACTTCCCAGACAAATTTGGACTTGAGATGGATGAAAACGGTTGGGTTGATTTTGATAAACTCGTTAGAGTCGTTACGAGGAAGTACAGATGGGCCAACAGATGGCTGATCAAGGCCATGGTATATTCGGATTGGAAGGGAAGGTATGAACTCAGAGATAACAAGATAAGGGCAAGATACGGGCACAGCGTTGATGTAAAGCTCACGGATTACCCGATCGCTGAGGAGGATGTTTTGTATTACGGAACCGGTGAAGAGGAGGCTCAAAGGTTGCTTGAAATAGGGATAAAACCGGTAAATCAGGCCTATGTGCACCTCTCAACCACGATAGAAAAATCTGAGGAGGTTGCTAGACTTAGAACGGATGAGCCGATAATACTCGAAATCGATGCAAAGAAGGCGAGGGAGGATGGGATAAGAATTATAAAGGCCAACGAATTTATAGCCTTAGCCAAGGAGATTCCGCCAAAATACATCAAGGGTGTGATTAGGTTATGAGATGTATAGTTACCGACTGGGATTATATGGACAGCCTATGCAGAAAGGTGGCCGAACAGATCATGGACGACTACTTCGAGCCGGATGTCATCGTAGCTTTAGCCAAGGGAGGATGGTTTGCTGGCAGAATTCTATGCGATCTGCTCGGTTTGGATGAACTCATGAGCTTGAAGGTTGAGCATTATGCTGGAATCGATGAGCGAGAGGTAAAGGTCAAGCACGTTCCGCCAGATGAAGCGATAAAGGATAAGAACGTACTGATAGTTGATGACATAGCCAACACCGGAATGAGCATAAGGAAGGCCAGGGAGAAGATAGAGAGCTTGGGAGCGAAAGATGTTAAGACAGCAACCCTACTTTTGCTCCATACCTCAAAGTTCATTCCAGATTACTTCGGCGAATGCTTAGAGGAGTGGGCTTGGGTGATATTTCCCTGGAACTTTGTAGAGGATATGATCAGTCTGATCACAAAGATCATGAAAGATAGTAAGAAGGATCTATGGACCGAATGGGACATCAAGTGGGAGTTGTTCAAGCAGTTCAATTTGGATCCGATATATTTGGAGATCTCACAACCGGGCAGATTTGATGAGGTCCTTAGAATTATGGAAAGAAGGGGAATTATATATAAGGTTGAGGAGGATGATAGGTCCTACTGGACCCTTGTGGAGGAGATTTAAATAGTTATAGATTTTTATATCCCCCACATACCTAACGTCATGGAAGCTGAGATTGCAATTATCGGTGGAACGGGTATCTACGAGCAATCTGCCTTTGAAAACGTGAAGGAGGTCGATATCGATACTCCTTTCGGCAAGCCGTCTGACAGGATCTTGGTTGGAGAATTCGAAGGCAGAAAGGTTGCATTTCTGCCCAGACACGGCAGAGGCCACGTTTACTCCCCAACCCACGTGCCTTACAGAGCTAACATCTACGCTTTGAAGAAGCTCGGAGTTGAAAGGATCATAAGCGTTTGTGCTGTGGGTTCACTTAAGGAGGAGATAAAACCGCTTGACATCGTAATTCCAGATCAACTCTACGACAAGACGAAGTTTAGGCCGAGCACGTTTTTTGAGGATGTCGTAGTTCACGTAGGCTTTGCAGAGCCTTTCTGTCCAGAATTGAGAAAGATCACGATCGAAGTTGTGGAAAGTTTAGGATACAGCTACCATCCTAGGGGGACTTACGTTTGCATCGAAGGGCCCCAATTCTCAACAAAGGCTGAATCCTACGTTCACAGACAGTTGGGCTTCGACATAATCGGTATGACTGCCTTGCCGGAGGCGAAGCTTGCGAGGGAGGCTGAAATCTGCTACGTTACGATAGCTACAGTTACCGACTACGACGTATGGAAAGAGGAGGAGGTAGA
>CAZBFC010000198.1:0-5345 GCA_964491095.1 uncultured archaeon
GTGTGATCTATGGCTGAGAAGAAAAAGAAGGGTAGGTGGGGTATTGCACACATCTTTAGTAGCTACAACAACACGATAATCACGATTACCGACATAACCGGTAGCGAGACCATTGCGAGGATAAGTGGTGGTATGATCGTAAAGGCTGACAGAGATGAAGGTAATCCTTATACAGCAATGCAGGCTGCTCTGAGAGCTGCTGAAATTGCAAAGGAGAAGGGGATCGAGGGTGTTCACATAAAGGTTAGAGCACCAGGTGGAAACAAGCACACCACACCCGGCCCAGGAGCTCAGGCAGCTATAAGAGCTTTGGCAAGAGCTGGACTTAAGATCGGTAGAATTGAAGACGTTACGCCGATTCCGCACGATGGTACAAGACCACCAGGTGGTAAGAGAGGTAGGAGAGTATAACTTTTCTCCCAAACTTTTAAATAGAGAATTCGTGTGGGTATAGCTATGAAAATCGAGATACTTGAGGAAAGCGAATTTAAAGTTAGATTTATCCTTTACGATGCACCCATAGCTTTGGCGAATTCATTCAGGAGAGCTATGAAGAGTCTGGTTCCCACGATGGCCGTTGACTATGTGGATTTCTATATGAATACATCATTCTTATATGATGAAATTATTGCGCATAGAATTGGTTTGATTCCGATTAAGACGGATTTGGAGAGGTTCAATCTGCCAGATAAATGTAGCTGTGGAGGAGAAGGCTGTCCAAACTGCCAGGTATCGTTCAGACTGAACGTTGAAGGACCTAAGATCGTGTACTCCGGTGATCTGATTTCGGACGATCCAGAAATCAGGCCGGTTTTCGACAACATACCAATAATTGAGCTTTACGAGGGACAGCAACTGATGATCGAAGCCGTTGCCAGACTTGGGACTGGGAAGGAGCATGCAAAGTTCCAGCCGGTTTCGGTCTGCTTTTATAAGATAATTCCCGAAATAGTGATCAAGGAGAACTGCAATGGCTGCGGTAGATGTGTTGAAGCTTGTCCAAGGAAGGTTTTGAAGGTTGAAAATGGTAAGATCGTCGTTGGCGATGTTTTGGCATGTTCGATGTGCATGGAGTGTGTAAAGAACTGCGATGAAAATGCAATTGAAGTTCTAGATACAAACAATTATCTCTTTACCGTTGAAGGAACTGGAGCTCTTCCAGTTAGAACGGTGATGAGGAAGGCTTTGGAAATTCTGAAGGAGAAAGCCGAGGAGATGAACAAGATCATCGAAACTCTAATTTGATTTTTTTGAGTTTGTCCGATATCGTAAGGCCAAAAAATTTTTGTTCGATTGCGATAAAATTCCACTATGCGTCAATGGTTATGCTTTGCACTCATAGTAACACTACTAATTTCTCTCATTCCTGCTAACGGACAGTTCGTAAATGCGAGGGTTGTAAATATTAAAGCTGTCGCCGTTAAAACTGGCGAGCAACCTGAAGGAGCCGTTATAAACATAACAGTAACGATAACACCTGGAACTGGAAAGGTGTTCGTTTCTACGACACCTTACACGGAGATAGATATGCAGGGTAGTGCTCAGCTTGCCGCTTTAACGGCTTGTGATCTCTTGGGAATAGATTTTACCAAATACGATTTCTTCTATGAAATTAAAGCCGATGCTCCAATAGTGGGTGGGCCATCGGCTGGAGCTGTGATGACCATTGCAACGATTGCTGGCTTAAAGAACCTCACACTTAGGAAAGATGTCTTCATGACCGGTATGATATATCCCGATGGATTCATTGGACCTGTGGGTGGGATTCCATATAAGCTTGAAGCTGCCGCGAAGGCTGGAGCTAAGATTTTTTTAATTCCTAAGGGTCAGAGAGTGGTGTACGTTCAGGAGAAAGTCGAAAGGAAGCAGGGACCATTCTTGATCATCACAACAAGAATGAAACCCGTCGATCTGGTTGAATACGGTAAGAAATTGGGTGTTAAGGTTGTTGAAGTTAGCACGATAGAGCAGGCGTTGTGGTACTACACAGGCTATACGATTGAGAAGCCGAAACCCTCATTCAACATTTCCAAGTATTCTAATTTACTTAAGATACTGGCTATAAATATGAAGAATAGAACTTTAAGATTACTTGGAGTAGTGAGGCAATTTACGGAGCCACATAAGGCTATCGAGCTTATCAAAGAGGCTGATAGGTACTACGACGAGGGCTACTACTACACAGCAACTTCGAAGTACTTCCAAGCTGAGATAGAGTTGAGAGAGATCTACTACCGCAACACGATCAACAGCTACGACGATCTCAGTAAGGAGTTTGACAACGTCAGCAATGAAATCGACGAGATGGTGAAGTATCTCAAAAGTATTAAGAATTTGGGTGTAGAAACTTTCCAAATCGTTGGAGCGGCAGAGGAAAGGATTGCTTGGGCTGAGGAGTATCTTTTTGATGCTAAGACTTCCGGCGATTTCAATACGGCCTTGCACTACTTGGCATTAGCTAAGGAAAGGATCGAGAGTGCAAAAGTCTGGCTTTCACTCTTGAAGACGATTAAGGAGGACGTTCCGATAAATAGGGATGAATTGAAGAAGAGAGCGGAGTTTTACTTCAGAGAGGCCGAATCTCTGATAGTATATGCGAGATCCATAGGTGGTTACTCGAATTTGATAAACAGTGCTGAAGAAACTATCGATTTGGCAAGAAGACAGTTTGATATGGGCTTTTACGCTGGCTCGGCAATAACATGTATAGATGCGATTACGAGGGCAAGCTTATCAATTGAATTCATAGGTGTCGTGGGTGATGAGATGCTGAAGGCTAAGCTTGAATCTGCAAAGAAGTCTGCCGCATCTGCTTTAGCTGAAGCTGAAAGGGCTGTGACACCGATCCTTCCAATCGCATACTATGAATTCGCTGAAACTCAAAATGACATCGCTCTTGCGATATCGTACTACAAGCTTTCGGAGAGACTTGCAAAGCTGATACTGGTTGTTGCAAAGGCCTATCCAGAGAGAGAGTTAGTGCAAGTTGAGTATCCACCTATAACGCCCGGCAAGAGTTACCACACGTATCATCGCATGCATCAGATTTCGAACATAGAGATCCCAGGCTTTGAAGCTGGAATAGCTTTAGCTGCAATTGCCATAGCGATCTATCTGAGGAAAAGGTAGCAAAAGATTCCGGCACTTAACGTTGCTAGGAAGTTTACTCCAGCATTCGTCAAATATCCCCATTTTTCCAACGTGGCACCCAATATGCTGTCGATGTGGATACCTATAAATCCGGCAACGAATGCAACGATTGCGAGCTTAACGCTTAGTATTCCGAGTACAACCGCGAAAGAACAAACTATAAAACATCCAAGCAGAGCGGCAACTTCACCGATAAACGATACCCCACCGCTCACGCCCGGCTCAACACGTTTGAAGTTTGTGATTAGGTAGACCTTATCTGCGGTCTTTCCTATCTCACTTGCCATGGTATCTCCCAAAGCCGCTGCTATCGAAGCTACAAAGGCTGTCAGAAATATATCAAGTTTAAATACACCGTAGTTCATTACGAAAAAGAGGGCTGGAAGACTGTTGCTAAATACGTTGGCGTATCCCCTTGCACCTCCAGCCTGCTCGGCAATACCCCTCTCAAGCTTAACAGAATACTTGTATTTCGTTACTGCCGAGCCTATTCCATAGAAAAGTAGTAAAATTATAAAAAATCTGATGTCTGAGAAGACTATCGTGAGTGTTCCGATTAGCGTTGCACTCAGCAGACCGCTCTCATCTGCAACTCCAGATTTCGTTGCCAATAAGCTTAGAATGAATGAAATTGCAAAGGCGATCGCAAGCTGATTCAGAGAGACGTTAATTGCGTATATGTGGAATATCGTATAAACTGTAGCTACGGCTAAAAGTATCGTTACCTCGTAACCTCTAACACTTTCGATAAGCGATGCTGTTAGGCCACCCATGAGTGATAGAAAAATCATATATTCCAAACTCCAGCTTAAAGGATGAATGTAGGAGTAGAGTATAAAGAATACAAAGCCTAAAATCGTGTAAACTGCGATATTCCAAATTGCATCTCTTTTGAACTTATGTCCTAGCAAGATGAACATAGATGCCAAAACAATCGGCTTCGATAATCCCACATAGGTTAGAGCGAGTAGAAGAGATGAAAGTAGGGCTAAATCTCTTAAAGTTTGATCTCTCCTATGAGCTAATATTGCAATGATTATCGTGACTATCAAAGCGTATACAGGTTTTAGCAGGATCGCCAGCAAAGCTATTGCCGGAATTATAAACATTGCAAAGGTTTAATTAACCATGCTTTTAAAAATTTATGTCGATGATCGAATTTATAAAAAAAATCTACGAAAGGAAGCTTGAAAGAGAGCTTTCATCTGGAAAAATTCCAAAGCATATAATGATAGTTGCAGATAACGATTTTATTAATAATGGGTTAAAAAAATTTTTGGAGTGGTGTTCCAAGTTCGACATTAAGGAAGTTACCGTATGCTTTAAGGGGAAAGATAAGAGAGTTCAGTCCCAAAGGGTCGGAAAGATCACCTTAAATCTGATCGAAGGCTACGGTGGAAAGGATGAGATTACAGATGCCGTTAGAGAACTTGCCAAGCTAGTTAAATCCGGTAAGATTGACCCAAATGATATCAAGGAGAAAGATATTGAGAGATTTTTGAAGATCAAGAGTTCACCGGATTTAATTGTTAAAGCTGGAAAGGAGATTCCAGAATTTTTAATTTGGCAAAGTATATATAGTGAATTATATTTCATTGATATTGATTGGAGAAGTTTTAGATACATAGATTTTTTAAGGTGTTTGAGAGAGTTTCAGCGGAGGGAAAGGAGGTATGGAAGATAAGATGCTCAGAATGGTTAGGGTTATAGCGGACTATCAGTTCGGTAAGGGTGCCGGAAGGGTGTTGTTTCCAGATACCTGTAAGTTCGTACTCTCGCCAACCACTGGTAGGATCAGACAGATAAAGGATAGAGGCGTAAGAATAGCAACGCTTAAGGCTGATTCTGGCTGGTTTACGTTAAGCATTGAAGGAGCAAGGAGGCTTCATGAGGCTTTTGAATATCCGAAGCTGAGGGTTGTTGTGCTTAGGGATGTTGCAGAGTTCATTGCCGAAGGTAAGAGTGTGTTCGCTAAGCATGTTGTCGATGTCGATCCAAGTATTAGAGCCAACGATGAGGTGATAGTCGTTGATGAGGATGATAACCTACTTGCAACTGGAAGGGCTGTTCTGTCTGCAAAGGAGATGCTTGAGTTTAATAGGGGTGTTGCCGTTTCGGTTAGGCAGGGTGTTAAGAAGCTTAAGGGGTGATCTCCATGTTTAAGATCGATAGGTCGAAGAACGTTCTGATAGTAA
>CAZBFC010000199.1:0-2400 GCA_964491095.1 uncultured archaeon
CGTTTAACAATGCCGAGGTCTCACGGGAATGTAGAAAGCTCTTCAATACACCGTTTTCAATTATTACCTTCCTCTCCGCCTTAACGCCCTCATCGTCGAAGGGATAAAAGCCGAACTCCCTAAGCGTAGGATCGTCGTAAACGTTTACGCAATCGTTCGCAACCTTCTTGCCGATCTTATCCGCAACTATGCTCGAACCTTGCAGAACGTGGTCAGCCTCGACGGCATGTCCAAACGCTTCATGGATGAAAACTCCACCCAAGGATGGGTCAACAACTACATTCATCCTGCCCGAAGGAGGCGATCTTGCCTTGATTAAGCCCTTAAGTACGTTCTTAACTTCCTCAGCTATCTCAAACACGTTATCTCCCAAAACCTCATAGCCAGCCGGCTTTAGAATCCTCCTGGAATAGAACTGGAGGGTCTTGTCCTTGGCCACAGCCTGAATTACCATGCCTATACGTGGAACTTCGTAGTAAACTTCAACGCCAAACGAGTCCCTGTAGCTGAACTCCCTAACGTTCTCGATGTAGACAATCTTCGTGCTCACGATGAAATCATTCCTAAGAATTTTCTCTACGTCCTTCATAAGCTGAACCTTCTCCTCTATGGATACATCGGCCGGATCGATCTTCGGCTTTAGAACGAACTTTCCATCTTTAACTTCGATCTTACAGATATTACTGCTACCCGTTCCTTTAGCGTTCTCCTCTGCTTTCCTAATGCCTTCCTTATCATCTATATCCGCAGAGGTGCTAAAAAATCCCCAAAATCCGTTCTTCAAAACTCTGAAGGCTTTACCACTCGATTCGTCGCACTTAACCTTCTCAACCCTTCCGTTCTCCAGTGAGATCGTTAAGGATTTCGTCCTCACAAACCTAACATCGTAGAACATGGCAAACACCTAGAGCCTCAATAGATTTAACAGGTTTCTTATATCCTTAACCGACTGTTGAAGGCTCCTCTTCGATTCTATCGAAACGACCTTAGGCAAAAGTCTTAAAGCTGTAAACTTTTTCCCAGTTTGAACAGCTCTAACGAACTTATGCTCCTCTTCGATCCACCAGAATTCATCCAAAACCCTACTTTCGTATTCCTCGAGTCTGTCATTGGCAAGGCATTCGTAGAATATCCATGCACACTTCAGCGATGGGGCGTTTCCCTCACCACCACCGCTCACGCAACCGATCGCCTCTCCTACTCCGTAGATGTTTTTGTGAACGATCGGTTTACACTCCGAGGGAGGTAACATCCTAATTTTTGCCTTGCAATAGCATTCGTTTCCCCTGTCTTCAATCCCATAAACCTCTCTAAGCTGATGAACGAGCTCCGTAGCCCTTTCATAGCTCAGATCTCCGGCACCGATATGCCAGCTATCACCCAAGGGAAAAGCCCAAGCGTATCCCGTTCTTCTCATTTGAACGTAGATGTTTTCATCCAAATCGTGCCTTTCGATGGACTGAACCGTACAGTATACGTTGTCATTCTCGATCTTCGGCAAAATTGCTCTACTACATCCCGTAGCATCCACAACGATATCGGCATCGGCCTTCTCAAACTCGATATCCTTCCAGAGATCATCCAGGAGCTTCCTTCTATCAAAGATTACAATATTTTTATTTTTTAATTTTATTTTATTATTTATTATAACTTCCTTAGGTTTTGAAAGGATATAATCGTCTAAATTTATTCCAATTTTTTTATAAAGTTCTTTGGCCTCACTATACGCTATACCCCAAGCGCATCTACAATCTGGCTTGGATCTGATGTCGTAGATCTTGACGTCAAATCCGTTCTGAGCTAATAGTTCATAAAGATAACTTCCAGCAATTCCAGCGCCATAGATCTGAATCTGCATCAGTCATACGATAAAATGAGGAATTTTAAATCTTACCATAAAAATTTAAATTCGTTCACTCTTTGTGGATCTTTTCAGCCAACCTCTTAAGCATGGACTTTGGCAGACAGTTCTCACAAACCGGTATAACGGTGACGTAGTTTTTGTAGAGACCCCTAACCCAAGTTCCTATGTACCTTATGTCGTTTAGGCAGACTGGGCTCTTACAGAGTGTACACCTTCTCCATGTGATTCCTTCTTCCTCTTCCTTAAGCTCCTTTCCGCAGGTTACACATTTCAAAACCATTTACATCACCTCAGAAGTCTAAAGGCGCCTTAGCAATTGCTTTTGCCAAATCAGATGCCGTAAATATTCCGACAACCTCGTCGTTTTCGATGACTACTAACCTTTTTATCTTCATGTCTGCCATTATCCTAGCAGCCTCTCTTAAGCTGTAATCGGGAGAAACGGTTATGAGCGGAGATGACGTGTACTTTCCAACCTCATCATCCAAGTTACCCTCGAGTAGAACTTTGGAAACCAGGTCTCTTTCGGTGAATAT
>CAZBFC010000200.1:0-7833 GCA_964491095.1 uncultured archaeon
GCCACAACACCCTCATCGTGCAACGGACATTCGTGCACCACACCATCTCTCAAACCGACGATCTTATACTTTGCACCTTCCCTAAGCCTTAAACAGATGTTCTTTAGTCTGCAGTTCTCGCACTCCTGGTTACCTCCCAGGAATATGAATTCGACACCAATCTTAGCCCAATCCCTCCCGCATAACGTGATGATCTTATTTACTTCCTCCATGAGCATCACCCCTTGGCAATTTTCACGACGTTATAAAACCGTTTGCCTATAGGCTGAACTTGGGATGAGACTGTTTAAGGCTAGCTAGGAATTCGTCGGTTGCCATTTCTACCGATTCTTCATACCGTTTTCATCCGTATTCATTATTATAAATCGAAACACCCCTACCAGCGATGTTTAAGATAGATAATAAGAACGTCAAGCCTACGGACAGAATGAACAGCCCAATCGCAATCGCGATGATCGAAATCTCTTTACTGATCCTTCTGGCCAACTGAATCACCATCGGATTTAACGGTTTCGTTTTTCATGTTGCTAACGCTACCGATTGTATTGCAAAAACCTTCGACATCCATCACCCTAATTCCGTTAAGCATCAGTAGGGCGGAGGTAACACCGTATCCACTTCTTTTTCCCCCAGTAAAGCTTCCATCGTATATTGTTCCACATCCACACGATGGACTGTAGTTTTTCATTATAGCTATCTTAGCGTTGACGAGTTTTGCAATTTTTAAGACTTCATTTGCCCCCTTGATAAATACTTCCGTTAGATCATCCCCATCCCTTGTCAAAACCTTAGCTTTTCCCTTTAAAACATCGAACCCATCGCCGTTGACTATTTCGCAGGTTTTTCTTGGCGTAGGTAAGCCGGAAAGTTGCTCTGGACAAACTGGAATTGGTACAATCTTACCTGACCTTACAGCTTCGATCAACCTCTCATCAACCACATTTCCGCCATCGTACCTACAGTTTATCCCAAGTAGACAGGCACTAACGATTGCAAGCATAAAAATGGAAAGTATTTTTTAATTCAAAAACCTGATCAAAATAGGATGCTTCGAACCAGGCCACCTTTACGGTTTGGATTTCTGTTGTTTCTGTCGGTTATAGTTGGAATAGTAACAGGTATAGCCTCCTTTGCTTTATACTACCTCACACAATTTTTCACCAAGCTATTTCTCTCCGGATTGGACAGTTTTGAAATACCAAAAGCGTATGGGGAGGTAGAACTGGTCAATATCAACTTCCACTGGGGTGTACTACCTCTATTCATTGTTCCTGCTCTAGGTGGGCTGATAAGCGGAATAGTAGCCTACACGTTGGCTCCGGAAACGGCTGGTGGAGGGACAAGTCAGGTCATAGAATCGTTCCACAAATTTAGAGGGTTCATAAGGGCGAGGGTTCCGTTCATAAAGACCGTGATATCGGCCATAACCATTGGAAGTGGTGGTAGTGCCGGAAGAGAGGGGCCGATCACACAGATAGGAGGAGGCATAGGCTCGACAATCGCCTCACTCTTCAAGCTTTCGGATAAGGATAGAAGGATACTGCTTGTCTGCGGAATGGCTGGTGGAATTGGTAGCATCTTTCAAGCTCCAATGGGTGGAGCCTTCTTTGGAATTGAAGTTTTGTATAAGAGAGATTATGAAATCGAGGCGCTGGTTCCGGCCTTTACCTCTGCAATAGTTGCATACACTATATTTGAGATCATAGTATGTGATATAGCTTCCGTTCCTTTTGGAGAGATCAGGATATTCAGTACACCACCGTTGAAAATTAACTCGCCTCTAGAATTTCTAACCTATAGTGCTCTGGGAATCGTTGCTGGAGTGGTCGGATTGGTTTACATAAAGTGTTACGAGCTTACCAAAAAGGTGTTTAAATCTTTGAAAATTCCAAACCACATTAAACCAGCGATAGGTGGATTCTTGGTAGGTTTGATTGGAATGTACATCCATCAGGTTTTGGGAACAGGTTACGGATTCAGTCAGGTGGTTATATCCAATTGTGAGAGGTTTACGATTGGATTTTTGCTGTTGATCGCATTTGCAAAGATCTTAGCGACTTCGCTTACGGTTGGTAGTGGTGGTAGTGGTGGCCTGTTTGCTCCGTCATTGGTTATCGGCAGTTTTTTGGGAGGAGCAGTGGGCTTGTTCTTTCATGATATCTTACCAAACATCGTAACTCAGCCGGAAGCTTACGCTCTGATAGGTATGTCTGCTTTTCTTGCGGGAGTTTCGAAAACACCCCTCACAGCCATCTTGCTCGTTCTGGAAATTTCTGGAAGCTACAAACTCCTGCCAGCTATCATGCTTTCGTCAGTTCTCGCATATAAGATAACCGGAGACTACACACTCTACACCAAGCAGGTTCCGACAAGGGTCGAGAGCCCTGCCCATAGAAGCGAGATGATTGTGGATCTCCTTGAAGAGGTAAAGGTTAGGGATGCTATGGTCCCCGCTGAGAAGGTTGTTACGGTTTCTCCCAACGATACGGTTTTGGATGTTCTAAGACTGATTGAAAAAACTGGGTACATAGGATATCCGGTTGTTGAGAATGGTAGACTTGTAGGTGTTATCACGTTGGATGATGTTGAGAAGATACCTGTGGAGGATAGGGCCAAAACAAGGGTTAGGGACGTGATGACTACTGAGCTGATCGTGGCCTATCCAGATGAAGATTTAAGGTCGGCTTTGGCTAAGATCGTGAATCACAATATAGGAAGACTTCCTGTGGTTCCGAGAGAAGATAAGACAAAGCTCTTAGGAATAATCACAAAGGGAGACATAATAAAGGCCTATGCGAGGGTTAGAGCAAAACTCATATCCTGATGATTACAATACACGAGTTTTGTAAATTTTAATAAAATTTTTTCGATAAACTCTAAAAGAATTCGCTTAAAATGAATAAACTCTTCTTTGCCCCGAGAATTATAGCGATAGTATCCATGGTAGATGCTAATGTCGTTGAGCTTCACGAATCACTAAAATCCAATGAACCTTCGAATACGAGTTTTTTTGAGTGATTACAGTTCTGTTAACATCTTGAAAATAAGTCGGTGATAGTTCGTCGATGGAGATCTGAAGGAAAATGCCAAAATGGTCATAAAATTATCCAACTGACGAAATCAAGCCTGAAGTAGTGAATTACGAACCTGGGGGATTGGATGTTCCAATAAATGCCGAGATCGTGGTCACGTTCAGCGAGAACAAATCGATTAGATTCAGTATGGGTAACATCCTCAGATTTGAACATGAGAAGCTGAAGTATGGAACGATGTACACCGTCAAGATTTACGCTGAGGATCTGGTCGGTAACTCCGTGGAGCATAGTTGGAGCTTCACTACCGAATCTTCGTTAGCTCCGGTTGCTTTTCTTACGATAGATCCAAACCCAGTCGATAGGGAAAAGGATGTGACGATCGTGGGCTATGGGAGAGATTTGGATGAAGAAGTTGTAAAGTATAGTCTTATTCTACCGTCTGGAAAGATTATAACAGAAAAAGGTGATTACCTCAAGATTAGACTCGACCCAAAGGATGTTGAGTCTGGAATTTACAGGTTCGTCGCAAAAGATGATGGTTTGAGTTCCGAAGTCGTTATGTGGCTGATCTCCAATGAAGTTAAAGTTTGCCGAAGGTTTGCATAAGTTCAAGATACACCAAAGCTGTAAAGGTTTTTCCAGATAAAACGACTGAAGTTAAATGCGAACTTAGAAAGATCCCTAAAATAGAACTCAAGCTTTCCGCTAAGCCTGAAGAGGTTTTGGCTAACGGGATCGATAGATCTGTGATAACTGTGGAGTTAGTGGATGGAGAAGGCGGGTCGATAATCGTTCCAAGGGCTGTCGATGTTGATACGACCAGCTTGGGTTAAGAGCCCAATCAAACTTGATTAAGCAGACAGTCATTTCACTAAAACGTATATATAGCCGGAAATGCCGTTGTTAAGGCTAAGATTGGGACTAAGTTGATGACGTTGGAAGGAAAAACTGAGGTTAGGTTTTTGAAATCTTAATTTTCATTCAATTTTTATTATATTATTTTTATTTATTAAAAAATGCTAGTAGTTGTGTTATCTTGCTTTAAAAATAAGAAAAACAACTAGGTGATCTGCTTGATCTCCTCATACAGCTCCTGCAGAGCCTTGTAGTAATCGAGCTCTCCCCTCTCTATGGCATCCATCTTCTCCTCAAGCAGCCTTGTTCTCTCTTCAGAAACGAAGTTTCCGTAATTGCTTGCAAGGTACCTGTAGACCTCTATACCCCTCTTCGTCGGAATTACCCTCCCGTTCTTCTCGATTACGTAATTCCTTATAAACAGTCTATCCACAATCGTCGCATACGTTGAAGGTCTTCCAATTCCCCTTTCCTTCATAAGCTGAACGATATCCGACTGAGTGAACAACGGAGCCTTGGGAACCGTCCTAACCTCAGCCTTAACCCTGATATTACCAATCGGCAATTCCCTCTTGATCCAGACACACCACCTGTACAGCTCGACAGCCTTTCCTTCTGCATGCAGAATTCTCTCCTCTTCAATCTCTTTGCCGTTATATCTGATCAGATATCTGGCAACCTTGATGCGGTATGGTCTGCACTGGCTCGCCATGAAACGTCTGAATATCAGGTCGTACAGGGCGAGATGTCGCCATGTGATTCCCTCAACCTGAATTACCCCCTCCTGAATGAGCCTCTGCAACGTTTCCTTTGGAATAGGTCTCGTCGGACGAATGCACTCATGAGCGCCCTCCATGAACCAGTCTCTCGGTGTGAACTCATCGCCCAGGTACTCCCTAGCAATTCTAAGTCCGACATCACTCACTCTCGTTGAGTCTGTTCGGTGGTAGGTTGTTAAACCAGATTCGAACAGATCTTGAGCTAACTTCATGGCATCCTTTGCAGGGATCTTCAAAATCGCGTTAGCATCCCTAAGCATTGCATCTGTTGTGTAAGGTGGAGGTGGAGTTTTTTCCTCTTCCTTCTCCTCCAAAAGCTCGATCTCTAAATCGAGTTCAAGCTCCCCAATCTTGGTATCTTCATCAACTTCGAGCACAAGATCCAAATCCCTGATAATTGCGATCTTCTTCTTCTGTTTGTATTCGTTGAACCTGTCGATGACCCAGCCTAATACAGGTGTTTGCGCTCTTCCGGCTGAGAGGTTCCTGTCACCAAACACATTCCAGAGCTTCTGGCTTAAGACGAATCCTATCCAACGATCCTCAATCCTTCTGACGATCTGAGCCTTTACAAGATTCTCGTCTATATCTCTCAGGTTCTTCAGAGCTTCGCTTACTGCCCTCCTCGTTACCTCGTGAAATTCAGCCCTCTTAACGACACCACATCCAGCCAACAGATTTTTAAGATCCCATGCAATCTTCTCTCCCTCTGAATCGGGATCTGTTCCGATTATGATCATCTCGGCATCGTGGGCGAGTCTTCTCAGGGCGTTTATCCTCCTCTTTGAGTCATCGACATTCTTGCTACCGCACTTCGGACACTCCTCCCTCTCTTCGGTCCACTGGTAGTTGCAATCCCTACAGCGCTTTATCGAAGCGTAGATCGGAACGAATCTACCGTTCACAAGAACTCCATGGAATCCCTGATTCGTGATCAGATCCGTTACGTGCCCTATGCAGGCTGTGACGAGTAATATGTGCTCAGCCGTAGGAACCTCATATGCCACAAGCTCAACTTCACCGTTTTCATCCGTGAAGACCTTTATGCTCGGCTGCCCGAAGAACCTTGAGATCTGTTTTGCTTTTGTCGGACTCTCGACTATAAAGAGCGTAGGCTTGATTGCATCGAACTCGGTCTTCCTCCTGAACTTCTCCCTAGTCTCGTTTATCTCCTTGATCAGCTTATCGAAGTCAACCTCATCCAAACTCTTAAATTCGATATCGTAGTAGCTCGCCCTCTGAACGAACGCCTTCAGAATCTCTTCATCCTTTTCAAATAGGAACGATGCTCCCTTTGTGATACCTCCTGCGAAGAGCCTTGAGGTTCTACCCGAGCCTTGGATGTACGTTCTCACATCTGGGAATATTATCTCACCCTTCCTGACGACGATGTCCCTCTCCTCGATTTCCCCCTTTTCAAGTAGCTGTTTCAGTATACCCCTAAGCTCGTTTAATAGATCTTCTCGCTTATCCAAAACCGACAGATATGGGATGTACTTCTTAACCTCTTCATTCGTTCTGAAGATCAAAGCGAGGGTCCTGATTATTCCAACGCTAGCCGTATCGATATCTTCAACCTTAACCCTGAAGATGGGAGCACCGAAGAATACGGCAAACCTGATCCTTTCGGGCAGATCCAATCCTCTCACAAGGGTTCCGTAGTAGTAAGCTGTTCCAACTAAATGATCTATCTCACCCTTTTCAAATAGATCGTAATCCTTCTTCTTTCCTGCTGTGACTATACCAATTTTGAATCCTTTCTCCTTTAAAGTTTCATACAGGCTCTCAGCCTCTTCGGAAGTTCTTGCATAAATAATTCCACCCGTTCCCATTTTCCTAAGGATTTCGCAAAGCAGATCTATGTCTTCGCTGTTTATCGCCACATCCTCTATATTTCTGACTGCATGCGTTGATGTTCCCACATCGAAGTTGAGCAGTTCCCTGAAAAGCTGAACCTTTTGTCCTTTTTTGGCTGTAGCCGTGGAAACCATGAGACTACCCTTAGCTTGACCCTTCCATTTCCTCTCCTTGGCATCGTAGTAGAATCCCAAAAGCATCAGGATCCTGTCCACATTCTTTGAAGCCTTCAAAACCGAATCGACATCATCGACGAATATGAAGTCGAACGTCATCCCCTTTAAATTTGCGAAGTGCTTCGAAAGGAATTGTGCCGTGGTTACAAGTATATCGAAGCATCTCTTTTCCAAAAGCTCGAAGAACTTCTCCTTTTCTTCCTTTTTGAGTCCTCCGTGATAGTATATTATCCTGACATCTCCACCGTCATCATTCAAGCTTGGCTTGATTCCATACCTCTCACAATAAGTGGCTAGATCTTCGGCAACCTGCTTAACCAAAAGGGTCGTAGGCAGAATTATGTAACTTCTCTTTTTTCTCAAAGCCAGAAATAAAGCCACAGCGGAGCCAAAAGATGTTTTGCCGATTCCGGTAGGAGCCACAGCGGCAAAACTCTCCCCTCTCAAAATTCTCTTAGCCCAAAAACGCTGAATAGATCTCGGCTCACCTATGATCTTTCTGAAGAAATCGAAAAACTCTTCAACCACCTTATCCTCTCTATACCTGCACATTCTAAAGTTTTTCTTCTTGCAGATTCCTTCTAAAGCCTCCTCAACCGTAAAATCGTTTCCGCAAACTTGACAGAGATTAGCGTAAATCGCTTGAATCATAATGGGATTGAGCCAATAAAAAGTTAAAAACCTTTTGGGCTGAGAGAGTACGATGTTTTGTGTTAGGGTCAAGAAGGTCGTTAAACATACTGAGAGTATAGCAACGATATTTTTTGATAAAATCATAAGATCTTTTCCAGGGCAATTTCTAATGGTAAACGTCTTTGGCCATGAGGAGATACCCCTCAGTTTATCCTCTCCAAATTCGATTACGGTTAAAGCTGTTGGAGAAACTACGAGGGCTCTGGTGAACATAGATGTCGGAGAACTCTTGGGAATAAGGGGACCATTTGGCAGACCGTTCACTCCGGCTAAAAAAGCTTTAATAATTGCCGGAGGAATCGGAATTGCCCCTATGCTCTTTTTGTACGATTTTTTAATTGAGAAAGGGGCAGATATTCTTGTGATCTTTGGTGCAAGAACATCCGAGGAGTTGATTTGGAAGGAGAAGTTTGAAAACCTGATGGTTGCTACCGATGA
>CAZBFC010000201.1:0-1919 GCA_964491095.1 uncultured archaeon
GTTTGTAAAAGTGAATAAAAGGGTTTGTGCCCTACAGAAATTCCCTTGGATCGGTGATCTCACCTCTAACAGCCGAAGCTGCTGCTGTTGCCGGGGAAGCCAGATATATGTACGCATTCGGATTTCCCATCCTACCCTTGAAATTCCTGTTCTACGTTGAGATACATACTTCTCCATCTGCGAGACCACCAATGTGAATTCCAACACAAGGTCCACATCCCGGTGGAATAACTATTCCACCGGCTTCGACGATAACCTTCAGATATCCGAGCTCCATAGCCTTTAAATATATCTCCCTGCTCGCTGGAGCTACGATGAGTCTGACACCTTTGGCGACCTTCCTCCCCTTGAGTATCCTTGCAACAACCTCTATATCCGAAAGCCTACCGTTTGTGCATGTACCGATGTACACCTGATCGACCTTGATACCCTCCACCTCGCTAACCGGACAGACGTTATCGACGTTGTGGGGTTTCGCAACCATCGGCTCGATGTCGGCTTCGAAGTAAAGTTCCTTCTCGTATTCTGCATCTTCATCAGGCTTTATCTCTCTAAACTTATCCTCTCTACCCCTTTCAGCTAGGAATCTCCTAGTAACTTCGTCCGTCTTAAATAAACCTACCTTGGCCCCGCATTCCACAACCATGTTTGCCATGGTTAGGCGTGAATCCATGTCCAAAGAATCTACGGTTTCCCCATGAAATTCTAAAGCCTTGTAAGTAGCACCATCAACACCCAGCTTGCCGATTATGTGCAGGATCAGATCCTTGGCAAATACACCCTTCGGCAACTTGCCAGAAATCTCGATTCTAAAAGTTTCCGGCACTCTGAACCAGTTCTTTCCCAAAACAACAGCTATTGCTATGTCTGTTGAGCCCATTCCAGTTGCAAAACATCCAAGCGCTCCGTACGTGCATGTGTGGCTGTCCGCACCAACAGCTAGATCCCCAGGGTTAACGTACCTTTCAACCATCAGCTGATGGATTATACCTTCACCGGGTGGATTGAAATCTGCACCTATCTCTTCTGCAAATTCCCTGATTAGCTTCTGATCATTGCTGAGCTCTTTTCTTGGTGATGGAGCCGCATGATCGACAAAGAAATGAGTTCGATCTGCAGCTTCAATCGGCCTGTTTAACTCCTTGATCCTCTTTATTGCCAGAGGAGCCGTTCCATCCTGCAAAGCAATTTGATCTATCCTTGCAACAACCAGATCACCAGCGTATGCATCTTTTCCACTCTTTTCACTTAAGATCTTCTCTGCAATCGTCTTACCCATGGCTATCAGTCTAATGTATAGATAAAATCACTTTCGAAAACCTAATTAAAGGGGAATCTATCTCAGCATAGCATGGAATTAATTTCAATAATCGTAATAATCATATCTGCAATTGGGTTTGCGGTTTCATTTGTAAACTACTCCATACTGAGTAAAACCGAGATCACAAACTTAAACTGGAAGGTTAAAGAAACTTTTCAAGCTCTATCCGTTTTGGCTGTTATTATGATTGCAAAAGTAATCGCTTCGATCCAACAACTAAAAAATTTAGAGATCATTGTTAATATAATATCCGTACTGTACGTTCTCGTGTTCAATATAGTTTTGCTAAACACCATACTCAAGTCAGCCTTAAACATCGCTCTATGCAAGGATTGTATTCAGGTTCCTTTTTATATCGCCGTTCTCTGGCTGATATTCGAAGAGAAGATGTCAGTTAATCCGATAATTGTAGATTTTGCCATAGCTGCACTGGCTTTGATCATATCTCTAATTCTGCTAAAGCTTGCGAGCTACATAAGAATCTTAAATCTGATAGTAGTTCCAGTAAATATGAGATCTTCCCTTCTTGCATTTCTGATCTTTATGATGTTTTATCTAGCCTCAACGTTAGCGTACCAAGTTAACGTCAACGTCTCGA
>CAZBFC010000202.1:0-3594 GCA_964491095.1 uncultured archaeon
TCAAAATAGTGCGTAACTCCTAGGCTGTAGGAAGACAATAATCCAAAGTATCCAGATGTATGATAATCAAAATCTTTGATATCAGCTATTTTAGTATAGATATAGTTACTTGATGGTTTAATGTATCCCTTTAGATGTCCCCTACCATCATAGTCAATTCTTAGAGTATACCAAGTATTTGGAATTAGATTTATAGAATAATCACTTTTTAAAAGTATAGCTTTTCCATATGACATTTCTTTCATAAACTCTAATCCAACTCTATCATTTTCTGGAAAATATATTAATCTCAAATAATACATTTCACCAGTCGGATGAACACATATTGCAATACCTGTTTCTTCTATACTTTCTAGATTTCCTAAATTTATATTACATTCATATATAGCTCTACCAAATGTTTTATTATATATCGCTAATTGGTGTGATCTATCTATATTAACAGTTTGTTTAAGAATACCACTTATTAATATTTGCCAACCGAGGGCACTTACACCTTTAAAAGTTCTCCAATTAGGAGCTAGCTTGTATGGATACCAATTAAACTTTAATTTATCATTAAAGTCATCATAAAACATAAATACTTCATCTCCCTTTACAGCGTAATTCGTGCTTGATGTTTCTACATAAATCGTAGTATCACCGTTTGCTGGAATATACGGCACTTTGACCCAGATAACCGTTGTAGGATTTACACCGCATTCACCATTCGGCTGTTCATAAGTAAACTTCAGTAGATTTCCATTGGAATCCGTCACCCTCAGATTGCTCGGTGAACTCAAGTAACCACTTAAGTCAACCCTAATTTGATAATCCGTTAAAGCATACCCGTTCGGATTGTGTATCACCACCTTAAACGTCTTTGCACTTACGGGCACAATCACAACTGCCAGCATTAGAATTGCCAATAACACTCTTCGCATTCAATCACCTCCGATTTGAGCTAAAATATCGTGTTTATTAATATATGTATTTCGATTCTGTTAGTTGTGATTATGTAATGGCAAGAAAGAGATATCGAACGATCGCAATTCCAGATGTGAGAGGTTTGTTAAAAATAGTAAGCTTGGTTACTCATCGGTTTCAGAATTTATGAAGGATGCCATTAGGAGAAGACTCGAGGAGTTGGGTTTTGCAAACTTTAATTAGAAAAATCCTCAGACCAGAAAAGCTTCATCACAGTTCAGAAGTCCGACGGTTCATCATCGGTCAAAATTTCAAAACCCAATCTGCTTAAAATATTTACAGCCCATCTGTTTGGTTTTATCACTATCCTTTTACCTCTGTAAAAAAGATCCAGTAACCTCATCATGTTATCCATAAATTCTCTGCTAAAGGCATCTCCCAGTTCAACTCCATCATCGCTCAAGTAAATTTTCATATTCAACAATCGGGTCCCTCCAAACTCGTAGCCGGTGGTGGCTAGAAAGAGGCTATCCACATGTCCAAACCAGTATGTCACAACTCCCCTTCCGAACTGTCTGAGATATTCGTAATACTGCCTTCGCCAATACTGGGAATGAACGTTCAGATCGCCGAACATCGCCTTACTTTCGATCCACCGTACCTCGTATCCATTAAGCTTTATCGGTTTCTCAAGCAAAAAATCTGGAGTCTTTCCTCCATCTTTTCTCAGTTCGTCTTCGCTTAAGTACTCAACGCCTCTACTTTCAAGCCAGTCCTGTATGATCTCCTCTCCGATCTTTCCCTTGATCTGATGGAACCTTGTGGCAATCGGAGAATATATGAAGTCTGTCAGGTTAGCTTTCCAAACCAACCTCCTGAGATCATCGTCTTCGATTATATTTGGATCTTCTACGTATCTCCTAATTTCGGATTTGGTGAAGCCTAAAGCTTTCATCAGAAGCTTGACCTTGATCATCGGTGGGGCAACAAACCAGCTTGGGAGTCTTTTCTTCTCTTTCCAATGCTCGGCGATCTCATCTAACCTTTTAACGTAGACCGGATGTCTAGCCTTAACCCTATCAACGATCTTTTGAGTTAGAATTGACGTAAGAACGGGTTTTGGATAGTTGAATCTATCCAAATTTCTCAAATTTAACATTCTTCTAAGTCTAATGAACTCCCTTAACTCCATCGTTAGCATCTGAAGATGTTGAACCTTCAGAAATATAAGCTTAAGGAAAGCTTAAAATCTTAAAGGTTCAATTACCTACTGCGATGATGAAAGGGCCCCACTGATCCGTGATGAGGGTCTTGAGTGCTGAGCCTTTATAAATCTAAAATTTCAAGTTACATCGATGCTTTTGAAGGCGGATTTACACGTCCACTCCAACCACAGCGATGGAAAGGACTGTGTTAGGAAAATCCTTAGCGTAGCAATTGAAAGAAAGCTTGATATAATTTCAATTACGGATCACAACACTGTAAACGGTTCGCTTGAAGCTTTGGAGATCGTCAGAGAGGAACATCTACCGATAGTAATTCTACCGGGAATTGAGATATCAACAGCCCAAGGTCATCTCCTAGCGTACGGTATATCGAGGGATATCGAACCTGGAATCGATATGAGCGAAGCAGTGAGGATCATTCGTAGATGGGGTGGGATTACATCTCTAGCTCATCCATTCCAATTTTACAGACATGGTGCTACGAGGCTAAAGTTCTTCAAAATCGTAGATTGCATAGAGGTTTTCAATGCAAAGAGTCTGACAATTTTCAACAAACTCTCTGAGTACTTCTGCAAAAGGTATGGGAAGGGAAAAACAGCCGGAAGCGATGCACATAAAGCTGAATTCGTGGGCTATGGAATTACGATCATCAATCCGAACGATCTATCGATGAAAGGAATCCTAAGCGCTCTAAAGTCCGGTAAAAGTTATGTTGAAGGTAAAACCGCCATGCTTAAACAGATTTTGAGCAAGCTATGATAGTTTTACTGCTAATTCCGGCGTTGTTCAGTCTGCATCAGATCTTGGTTAGAAAGGGGTTTGAAAGAGAAAATCTACTCACTGGGAATTTCATCAGCATAACCACAACGGCTTTGATGTTTCTACCGATCTTGATTTTGAGATTCCATTTCGATGCAAAATTCTTGCTTCTGATGATCTTAGCTGGATTTTTAAACTTCGTCCTTGCAAGGGTATGCTTCTACGCTTCAATCAAGAGGGTTGGTGCAAATGTAGCTTCAGCCCTTTCGGCAACGAGAATCTACTTTGCAGAGATCTTTGGAATTTTAATTGGAGAAAGGGTTACACCTAAGCTGTTCCTAGCTTCAACACTTATATTTACTGGAATAATATTGCTATCCAATCCGAAAAGGAATAGAGACTGTTTGGGTGTAATCTTGGGACTGTTGACGGCTGTATTTGTAGTCTTATCTTCAGTAGTCATAAAAGTTGGTCTACAGGTGTACAACGATCCAATTCTCGGTAGCTCTATAGGATACCTCTCGGCCTTCATGGTATTTCTTATAAATCAGATCCTTAGCAAGAGTAGGCCCGGAATTTCTGAAGGTAAGTTTTTCATTCTCGCAGGTTTGTTTGTCGGTATCGGGCATCTGCTAAGATACTACGCTCTTAGCATCTATCCTGTCAGTGTGGTGGAGCCAATCTTAAGTATATATCCCCTCTT
>CAZBFC010000203.1:0-1633 GCA_964491095.1 uncultured archaeon
TATCTACCACCGATATCTATGCCCAATCATGAATGGAGTAAGATTTGCAACAACCGTTCTACTATTATTAGTACTAATACCGGCGGTTCATGGACTTAAGTTTGCAGTGATAGCAGATCCTCACCTGTGTGTTTACGAAAAAGAACCGAACTTAAAAAACACTGTAAAGATGTTTCACTACAACGAGAGGATCTTCAAGGATGTCATAAGGGATATCAGCAAACAGGATTTAGATTTCGTACTCATAGCCGGTGACCTCACCAAAGACTCGGAGCCTTGGAATCATAAGGAGATGCTAAAAACTCTCAAAACACTGCGTATTCCATGGTTCGTCGTTCCTGGAAACCACGACGTTTGGAAAAGATACATGAAGGGTAAGCATTGGACAGTAAATGAATTCATAAAAAACTATCATCCACAGCTCTTTAAAGGCAAAAGCTACTACGCAGTAAAAGTTTCGTCGAACGTCCTTCTGATTGGCTTAAATACGAACGATCCAGAAAAGATGCTTGCAGATACTTGGTGTGGGCACATATCCAAAGAGCAGTTAGAATGGCTAAACAAAACTCTGGCAAATAGCAAGGAAAAGTTGGTGATAATTCTAATGCACCATGCCTTACTCGACCATCCATCTCCGTGGGACAGAAACGGAATTAATCCCAACTTTAAGGTATCGAACGCCGATGAGGTATTGGACATTTTGAAGAAGTACACCAAGGAGCATAACATCGTCGTATTCTGTGGACACATTCACACGACCGACATCGCAGAAAGGTATGGGATAGTAGAAATAGCGTGTCCGTCTATTTGCACCTATCCCTTAGCTTACAGAATAATTGAGGTTTCAGATGATGCAGATGTGATGAAGGTAAGAACTATTTGGTACCCCAACGAAACCCTAAGGAAGATAGCGCTTGAAGAAGCTTTAAAGGCAGGATGGACGAAGAAAGACATCGAAGAAGCGGAGGGTAAGCCTTGGGATAGAAACAAAACGATAGTTTTCGGACATAAGATCAGAAACGTGATAATCTTAATCGGTGACGGAATGGGATTTGCTCAGCTACACCTAACCGAACTAACATACGGAAATCTAACGATGGAGCATTACAGCTGGGATTCAACTGGTTTTGAGTTGACCGATTCTTTAAGCGGTGAGGTTACGGATTCCGCAGCTGCCGGAACTGCAATAGCTACCGGCTTTAAGACTTACAACAGAATGATCTCCACCTTGAAAATTGGTAATAAAACAGTCAATCTAACGACGATACTTGAAGTGGCTCAGAAGCTCGGTAAGTCTACTGGACTGGTTACAACTACAAGGATAACCCATGCCACTCCAGCGGTATTCGCTTCGCATGTCGATGACAGAGAAAAAGAGAAAGAGATAGCCAAACAGCTGATAGAACATAAGGTCAACGTCTTGCTCGGAGGAGGCATTAAGGAGTTCGATAAATCTACACTGAGTTTTGCAAGAGATTTGGGATACCAAATTGTTTATAATAAGACCGAGCTCGAAAATGCTAATGGAGAATACATTCTTGGACTGTTCGCAAGATCACATATACCTTATGTCCTCGACAGGGACGAAAAAACGCCATCTCTCATCGAAATGACCGATAAGGCACTTGAAATC
>CAZBFC010000204.1:0-3860 GCA_964491095.1 uncultured archaeon
CAACGATGGCAACTCAGGTTATCGCCGAACCGTTTACCATCAACGTGAGTTACGATGAGATTCTACCGAATGGCTCAACGATACACAGAACTCTGCAGGGGAAATCGGATAGGATCGTTATCAAGTTGAACTACTTCTATAACAGAGGATACTATATGAGCCTCGAGAACACGGCCATATTCAGGGGCGTTTTGGATAAAATTTTAACGATAAAAACTCAGCAGATGTTCACACAGAACGGAATTAAAATTCCGTTTGTAAATGCTACGTTTAGATCTTTCTCTTCATCTCAGCCAGTAGATATCGCCGTAATTCCTGTTTCATATGGTGGATACGTCCTTGCAAAGAACGTTACCGTTAACTTCACCACGAGATTCCCAGCCTACTGGAGGAATATAAGCTCAGATCTTGCAAGGCTTGGATATACAATAACGGTTAACGGAAATAACGTATCAATTCGATGCTCAAACGTCACTAAACTTGAAATGTCTTACGTTTTGCTATTTAAGGGTATATCAATCTCCGCCCTACAGTATTCAAACGTCATCAAGCCCAAGCCGATTAGAATGATTCCAACAAATCCGACAACGAGCTATACGCTTAACATCAATGATTCTGTGATTTTGGGAGTAAAGGTTGTCGACAAGTTCAACAATCCTGTTGGGGGTGTTCCGATAAGCATTATACTCGATGGTGTTGGTAAGGTTAAGCCCGATTTTGCCTACACCAATAGCTACGGTGAAGTCTTCACAGTCTATACGGCAAACGAAACTGGCAGTGCAACCGTGAATTTCAGTGCATCGTTTGCTTATGTCATTTACAGAATAGATGTTTCGCAGACAGCTCAGACTACACTTTCAACAGTCACATACGATGCAAATTCAAGCACTCCAGGAGAGGTTTACGCTTACGGAAACTACACATCAGCAAAACCACCGACAACAAACGATATTCCAAATAATCCACTGCCAACAACAAACATCACAAGTGATGACGGTAAATATTTGGTAAGCATAGCGCCCCTAGGTTACTACTCGGCACAGAGATTCGTATTCACGGGATTGAGTACCAATAACGTTTTGATAACCGATATATTTTGGAATGGATACGGCGTTGGTTATGTCAGTGGAGGAGGTGGAATGGGAGGGAAACTTAAACGATCAGATGGAGTTTCAATATACGTATGGAACTATAATACGAGTTCATATGATCTTGTAGGATACACAACAACTTCGAGCGAGGGATGGTTAACTGCCACGATATTTCCACCAACAATGCAGGATTACATAAGAGATGGGAAGATGATAATTCTAGTCATTCAAAATGGATACTACTACTCCGAACTACACACAGACTATATAGGTGTTCTTCAGATCAGATGAAGTTATAATTTATTAAAATATTTTATATAAAATATTCAATATAATTAATTACTTCCTAACAACCGGACAACTCCTAAGCCAACCCAAATCAGGTTGATACAATTTTCTGAGATCTTTCATACCCAACCTTAACATCGCTAGCCTACCTATTCCCAAACCCCAAGCTAACACCCTTCCCTTTATTCCCAAAGGCTCCGTAACCTCTTTCCTAAATATGCCAGCACCCCCAAGCTCAACCCAACCCAAGCCTTCAACATAGACCTCCGGCTCAACACTTGGCTCTGTGTATGGGAAGTATCCCGGCCTAAATCTGACATCTTCAAATCCCATTTTTAAGAAGAACTCCCTCAAAAGTCCAAGCAGATCCTTGAAGCCGACGTTCTCATCCAGAACTACACCCTCAAGTTGGTCGAACTCTGGTAGATGCGTAGGATCGATAGCCTCTCTTCGATAGACCCTATCGATGCAAAATGCTTTAACAGGGGGCTCAGGATGTTTTGCCAGGTAATGTATCGTGATGGCGGTCGTATGTGTCCTAAGCACAAGCTGTCTAGCCTTGTTTATGTCCCATCTACCTCCCCAGCCTGTTGAACCAGTAATCCAGCCGTTCTCATGTGTCTGCCTAACCTTCTCAGCAAGATCTTCGGGCACATCCACATAGCGATCCAAGTAAAACGTGTCCTGCATATCTCTTGCTGGATGATCCTGTGGCTGGAAAAGGGCATCAAAGTTCCAGAAGGATGGCTGAACATAATGTCCCTTAATCTCTGTGAATCCCATCTCCAAGAATATCTTTCGACATTCTCTTATTATCCTCTCGTAAGGATGCATCTTTCCTACAAAGATTTCCCTCGCCGGAATTCTAACATCGTACTTCAGAAACTCCTTTTCTCTCCACTTCCCCGATATTAACAGTTCTGGGGTTAGATCTGTTATGACCTCCTTAAGTTCGACTTCGGGCTTTTGTTTGATTGCTACAAATATCTCTTTTTCTTCCTCCTCCTCAATTAACCTTCTTCTGAGCAGAGTCTTTAGAATTTCTTTCGGAACCTTTTGCCATTCACCCTCAGCAATGAACCTCAAGCACTCTCTTTCTTCAAACTTAACGTCATCCTTGATCAGCGCGATCTTGCCATCTCTAACCTCAACGGCTCTCTTCCTTCTAAGCCAGCCCAAAGCAATTCCAAGTAAAGATTTGCCGAATTCTCTCTCCAATTCAGATATCTCAGCCTCTCTTCGCTCTTTCAGAATATTGAATAACCTCTCTTCAGGTAGACCAAATTTAAGATAGTCTTCACCTTCCTTCGTGAGTCTATATCTCTTTCTAATCACTTCTATAACTTCAGCATATCCCTTTTCTTGTAATAGGTAGGCCGCTTTCAAAACTGCATCCTTGCTTATCTTAGCGATCTTTGAAGCATCTTCAACCGAATATTTCCTTCCAATTTCAAGAGATTTAAGTAATGTAATTTCGAACGGAGATAACATCGAACTGCCATGATCGACAGGAAATAAAACGTTATCGTTTATCGGTAGCTGAAGAATAAATGTGCCTCCAAGCGTAAATAAAGCTTCATTCGTGTAGATAAAATAGATGGCTTCTGCATTTACAATCCGAACAGCCGAAACCCTCTATTGCCTCAAAATTTGCATCAAAGATCTTTGCAAGTTCACATTCGATCTTAACATCGGTTGGAATCACCAAAGCGTAGAGTTCGTCAGCTTGGACTGTCAAATAATCGATATGCCATCTGAGCTTTTTGTCTCTTTTAAAATGCCTTTCAACCCTCTTTAAGACGTTATTCATACCACTGCCTATGTAAGCGTAAAAACCAGCTTTAAATTCGATTTTACCCAATTTACCGACTTCTATCGTCTTGGGTTCATTGAACTTGATTAAAAGGATATAGCAACCCCTCATTGAGGCTTGAATCTCAGTATCGCAGCTATTCCACCGAACGCATTTAAAAGCATGGCTCCCTCCTCAGATTCCGTCGATAGTATCTCAACCTTCGCACCACTCTGCTCTGCAAGCTCAGACAGTTCAAGCACCACGTCCTTTCTCTCCACTTCCTCCATCTCCATTCCATCCTTCTCACAAACGACCTTCTTTCTGGTTTCATCTTTTGTCGTTATCACCTTCTCGTTTCCGCACATGGGACATCGATACCTAACTCGCTCGAGCCTAAGATCTTCACTCAGCAAAAGGGTATCCACAGCACCAATTGTAAGATATCTCCTGACCTCCTCCTCACCGTATGCAGCCAATCCGTCCTTAACAACCTCCTTTAGGAACCTGTTCATCAGCTTCTTCTCCCTGATGAGATCGAGTTCCTGCAAAGCGTCTTCAGCCTTCTCAACGAGTTCGTATAACCCACTCTCATCCGTGTATCCAACATCGAACAGTCCTATAACCTTCTTCTGTAGCTCGTGATGCAGGTATTCACCCTTATAAAATTCCTCCTTCGTTGGAGACGG
>CAZBFC010000205.1:0-6372 GCA_964491095.1 uncultured archaeon
CGTTGAAGATATCAAAGAGTTTCAGAGGATAGTTAATGAGAGGTTTAAGAATATAACCCAGAATACAACTTTGATAAGGAAGTACATCGAAGCTTTAGCCGTCTTGAGGCAGAGAGGAGTTAAGATCTCAGATAGAAGGAAGATAAAGGTTCTGAAGACAGCCTCAGCTATATCGGTAGTTTACGGTGAAGAAAACGTCAGCTTAGATTCTTTAGCTGAGGCTTTGAAGTTCGCTGCCGTGCACGATGAGGATGAGCTTAAGAAGGTCGATCAGGTTATTCTCGAGTTGGGTTTGAGTAGCTTTTATCAGCACGTCCAGAAGATCCAAGTCGTAACGGCTGAACTGCAAAATGCACTGAATGCAAGCTTATCTGGAGGTATGGAAGAGTTAAAGATGCTCTCCACGGTTTACAAGAGGGCCTCAACAGTGATGGCCGAGATCCCGCAAAATCCGAGGTTGTTACCGTACACCAGACAACTCAGACAGGCGATAAGTAGGGCGAGGGACGTTTTGGAGAAGAAGAAGGCTGAGTTGTTCGGAGAGTGATATGCTTCAGAACAATCTGATAAACATAACGAATAGGGATTTCATATACACCCTAGTTTCGCAGAGGATAGGTGGGCATCTGCCCAAAGATCTTCAATCGATTTACAACACCTGTGAACACATTCAAATAATCGCCACGGACTGCTACTTCCTTCATTATTCCCTCTATCCATTCTTAAGAAATCAGAACGATGATGCCGTTCTCGAAGAGGTTAGAAGGTTTTTGCAGGATTACATGTCAGATGAGAGGTATCAGAGGGTAAAGATGCTCACAACGCTCGATGATGAGATGAGCTTAGTTTACAGCATAGCCTTGGCAAAGGCGATAATAGGCAAGGTTTTGGGTAAGTTGGTTGGAGAGTTGGAATTTTCTCAACTCTTGAATCCAGACAAATCGGTCAAATCAAGGATAGTCAGTGCCGTACTTGCTTTGGCAGAAAGCGGAGAGTTGGGTCTAATTTTGGATTACGCAACCGAGGAGGCTGAGGAAGTTACCAAAAATGCAAACGAGATCAGGGAACTTATAGGAGGAAAGAAAGCCGGCAAAGAGGCTGGAACTTTCAAGAAGGTTCTGGATTTAGCTGAACACATGCTTTACGTTAAATTCATGAAGGAGATAGTTACGATGTCGAAGAAGCTTTCGGAATACGTTCCAAAGGCCTCCAGAATACTTAAGAAGAGAGGTAGATTCGGAGATGAGCTTTCAGGCTATACTCTAACAAAGAGAATAGAAAGGGCTTTGCCGAGAGAGATCGCTTTGCCGGATGAACTATTCTTCAGGAAGCTCACTGGCGAAGGTTTTCTGATGAAGGAAAAGCTCAGCATTGCTGAAGGAGCTTATTATCTATTAATTGATAAGTGTTTGAGCTCGGAAACGTCTGTCATGCTGAGAAGTGGAGATGTAATAAGAATAGATGAGATATGTGAGGGGGATAGAGTCATAAGCTTTGATCTTTACAAATTTGAATTCTCAAGTGCGAAGGTATGTGAGGTCGTCTGCAACGGTATCCAGAAGGTATTTAGGATCGTTACGGACAGGGGTAGCTTTTGTGCAACACCGAATCATGTTGTACCTGTTTTTAGAAACGGATTTATTTTAGAACTGCCGGTGTTTAGGTTAAAGGTAGGAGATACTCTCCTAAGGATCGATGGTACTGCAAGGGTCATTGATATTCGTTTAAACGGTAAATCCGAGGTTTACGATTTAAGGTTGAATAGGCATCATCACTTCATCGCAGACGAATTTATAGTTCACAACAGCGGCTCCATGTACGGTGAAAAAACGATATGGGCTCGTTCGGTCGCTATGGCACTGTATAGAATGTCGAAAACTAAGAAGAGGAAATATTTCCTAAGATTTTTCGATACAAGGGTATATCCACCGGATTCACCGATCAAAGAACCTGAGGAGATAGTAGATGCGATTTTGAAGGTTAAGTCGAATGGAGGTACGGATATAACCAACGCTATCTCCACGGCCCTTAAAGATCTGATTGAGAGAGGTCTATCGGATTATACGAATACTATCATAATTATCACCGATGGAGAGGACGTAGTTCAGGATCTGTCCAAAGAGCTTAAGAAGGCAAATGCATCGCTGATCTCCGTCATGATTCAGGGAGACAATGAAACCCTGAAGGCTTTGAGCGATCAGTACATGAAAGCTGAGCTCAGCGAGGTTGGAGGTGTTAAACTGCTCAAGATCGTTGAAGTTAGCTAAAAAGCCAAGAATGAAGAATGTAAAGGATAACCACTACTAAACAAAGTATTTCCCAGAGAATTCTCCCGAAAAATAGACAGATAAATGCTGATATTCCCCACCCTTTCAGAAAAGCTACGAGAACAGGATACTCAAAGAGAAGGACGTATGATACGATTAAGCCGAGGGAATTTCTTGTCAGGTGGTATATTAGGGGAAAGAGGATACCTAACACCACCAATGTCATCCAATATCCACTCTCCGGTTATGAGAGGTAGGTTGTAGATGAGTACGAACATCAGAGATATGAGAGGGAGGTATTTAGCTCCCAGGATTTCGTATGGGTATGCGACCAATAAAGCAAAGAAGAGTACACCAGAAATGCTCCAGATTATGAGAGCGTATACGGGCAAAAGTACTGGATTCGTATAATCTATCCAAGTTGGCCATCTCCCTGCCTTAGCGTGTTCGATTGCCGTACGAACGATTTCATTGATTGAAAATTGATGATAGAATAACGCCAAGGTTATACCTATACCCAACAGAGCTCCGGTGTATATCAGACTTCTCCAAAATCCCTCCCTTCTGAACCCTAACAGTCCAACGAAGTCTTCATCACTCAGCTTATAAGCCACCGAAAGAGTAAAAAGAAGGAATAAACCATTAAAGATCAATACGGCGTTTGGATTCCTCGTAAGAGTTTTGGAAAGACCCGAAACGTGCATAGCTATCGCAGATCCGTAGAAAATCGAAAATACCGTTATGTAGTATTTCAAAGCTGTTCCTATATAATCCATACTCCAACATTGTATGCGCATCAGTTAAATATCAATTTTGAAACCTTTAAACGATGAAGCTTGAGGAATTGAGGTTCGGTACCGAGCTTATCAAAAGGGGATTCGCAAAGATGCAGAAAGGTGGAGTTATAATGGACGTTACAAACGCTGAGCAAGCTCAAATTGCTGAGGATGCCGGTGCCGTGGCTGTTATGGCTTTGCATAAGGTTCCGGCAGATATCAGAGCAAGTGGCGGAGTTGCAAGGATGGCCGATCCGAAAAAGATTCAGGAGATCATGGATGCTGTAACTATACCGGTGATGGCAAAGTGTAGGATCGGGCATGTTGCTGAAGCTAGGGCTTTGGAGGCTTTGGGCGTGGACATGATAGATGAAAGTGAAGTTCTAACTCCGGCGGATGTCTTTTTCCACATAGATAAGCGTAAGTTCATAGTTCCATTCGTCTGCGGAGCTAGAAGCTTGGGTGAGGCCGTTAGGAGGATCTGGGAAGGAGCGGCTATGATAAGAACGAAGGGTGAAGCTGGAACAGGCAACGTTGTCGAGGCTGTTAAGCACATGAGAATGATGAACTACGCAATTGCAGAACTGCAAAGGATGCCCGATGAGAAGATATACGCTGTTGCTGAGAAGTACGCTGAGAGGTACGTCGAGCTTGCGAAGATCGTAAGGCAGGAGATGGGGTTACCAACTGATATAAAACGTGATGATGTTATATACGAGGAATACACTTGGGAGGAAATTGTAGATGGATTGTACGAGGTTCTACTTGAGATAAAGAAGATGGGAAGGTTGCCGGTTGTTAACTTCGCAGCAGGTGGCATAGCAACTCCGGCAGATGCCGCTTTGATGATGCAGCTTGGAGCCGACGGTGTATTCGTAGGCTCGGGTATATTCAAGTCATCAAATCCGGAAGCCTATGCTAGAGCTATAGTTGAGGCTGTTCAGCACTGGGATGAGCCGGAGGTTGTTGCGGAAGTCAGTAAGGGAATAGGAGAGGCCATGAAAGGTTTGGATGTGTTCAAGCTGAGTGAAAAGGAGAGGTTGCAGGAAAGGGGAGTATGAGGGTAGCCGTAATAGGGGTGCAAGGAGCTGTGGAAGAGCACGTCATAGCCACGAAGAATGCGATGCGGAAGCTTGGAATAGATGGGGAGGTCATCGCCACAAGAAAACACGGAATAGTTTCGAAGTCAGATGCTGTGATAATCCCCGGTGGGGAAAGTACGACGATAAGCAGGTTGATGTTCAGAGATTCGATTGCAAGCGAAGTGATCGAATTGGCAAAGGAAGGAAAGCCCATAATGGGTACTTGCGCAGGCTTAATTCTGCTTTCAAAGCATGGAGATGAGCAGGTTGAGAGAACCAGAACCAAGCTTTTGGGGCTTTTGGATGTTTGGATTAAGAGAAACGCCTTCGGCAGGCAGAGGGAAAGCTTTCAGGTTAAACTCAACGTTAAGCATATCGGAGAGTTCGAGGCAGTTTTCATAAGAGCTCCAGCGATAACGAAGGTTGGTGAGGGTGTAGAGGTTCTAGCAACGTTTGAAGATTACATAGTTGCAGTTCAGCAGGACAACATATTGGGGTTGGCATTTCATCCCGAACTGACCGATGACACAAGAATTCACGAATACTTTTTAAAGCTTGCAAATCCTTAAAACTTAAATATTGTTTTAAATCTACCTCCCCTACCCATGAGAATAGCCTTGAAACTTGCATATATCGGAACGAACTTTCATGGCTTTCAATATCAGCCCGATGTTAGAACCGTCGAAGGTGAACTGTTTAAAGCATTTGAAGAACTTGGAATAGACTTAGACAAAGCCAACTACAAATGTGCTGGAAGGACAGATGCTGGAGTCCATGCTTTTGGGCAGGTTGTGGCTTTGAACGTTGAGAAACCGATTTTTCCCCGTACTATAAACGCATATCTGCCCGATGACATTACAGTCTGGGCGTGGGCTAAGGTGCCTGAAGATTTCAATCCGAGACATGCAAAGAGTAGGATATACACTTACGTCTTACTTGCAAGGAATTACGACATCTCAGCCATGAGAAAGGCGGCAAAACTCTTACTTGGAACTCACGATTTTTCAAACTTCACTAAGAAGTTCGGTGAGGGAGAAAGTTGTATTAGAACGATCTACAACGTTGAGCTCAGAGTTGATAAGGACTTCATAATATTCGAAATTGAAGGAAACGCCTTCACATGGAACATGGTTCGATGTATCGTAACGGCTTTGGAGGAAGTTGGAAGTGGCCATAGGAGTGTCGAATGGTTTGAATCCATGCTAAATCCAGAAAGACATAGAGAGAGAATAGAACCTGCCCCAGCCTACGGCTTAATTTTAAAGGACGTTACGTATGAAAATGTAGAGTTTGAAGTTGACGAATACGCTTGGAAAACACTACAGCAAAGGATATGGAATATAGTTAAATACCATGGAACGATATACGAATTGTTTTCAATGTTTGTTGAAAGAAAACAGGAAGATTAAGCTTTGATTCTATCGGGATTGAATCCCTTCTTAATCAACAACTCTTTAACTCTCGCAACGTGATTACCCTGCAACTCGATAACACCATTTTTGACAGTTCCACCACATGCTAGCTTAGTCTTTAAAAATTTTGCAAGCTCTTCCAAATTGATCTCACTGCCGTCGATACCTTCGATTATCGTTACCTCCTTTCCATACCTTCTTCTGACAACTCTAATTACTATCTGCTGCTGTTCCTTCGCTACCTCCTCACATACACAAATATCCTTTGGCAATCCGCAAATTGGACAGATTTCCGACATCTTCGCCCATTACCTCCTTGTTTTTTAGAAGTATACTATCACGGATTTTAAATTTTCGGTGCTTTCAATAACGATTTTATAATCACACAACGATATAACGGCGATGGAAATACCAGAGGATGTACTCAGGGTTTGGGATAAGTACAATCTACAAGAGAACGTTCGAAAGCATTGCATGAAGGTTGCTGAGATTGCTTTGAGAATAGCAGAAAGGGTAAAGAACAACGGTTACGATGTAGATCTGGATGCCGTAAAGAAGGGAGCGTTGTTGCACGACTTGGGAAGGGCAATAACACATGCTCCGTTTGAACACTTCATAATAAGTGGAGAACTTCTTAGAAAAGAGGGTTTTGACGAAAAAATAGTTAAGATCGCTGAAAGACACTTCTCAGCCGGAGTTAGTGAGGAGGATGCAAGAAGACTCGGATTGAGAGTTATTAAGAATTTCATGCCTGAGACTATCGAAGAAAAGATAGTATGCTACGCAGATAAGGTGACAAGAGGGGATAAAGAAATTCCATTTGAGGAATTTTTAA
>CAZBFC010000206.1:0-2484 GCA_964491095.1 uncultured archaeon
ATTGATAGAATGGGTAGAAAGGTTGTTTGCAAGTTATAACTTTGAAAGCCTTCCATCTGGTAGAATCTTAAACCTCTCAAACCCTGGCTTTATCTCTCTCGTGACACTCTCCTCAACTCCTATTATGTATATGTCCTCTCCAAAATCCAACGGCTCCTCCTCTTTAACTATTCTAACTATAACATCAAAGAACCGCTCTATTATCCTTGTAGTTGTGTAATCGTACAAGCCGTAAGGACATAGAGAAATTAATGTAAGCTTCTCTGGCAGAAGATCCGCGAGCCAGATCATATTTTTGAGTATCCATCTGCCATAGATCGAAAACATGAGGTAAAATCCAAATACCAGAACTAGATCATCATCCGTAAGCTTGCTTATGGCCACCTCAAGCTTTTCAAATTCTTTCTTTATTAAATCTTCATGCACGAAATAGTATAGTCTTCCGAATGGGATCGTGTTCTTTCTACCGATTTTAACTATGTACGCTTTGTCCAGGATATTGGCTATTTCAGGAGAGTGCTTGGATATAAACCTATAATACTCCTTTAAATTTCTGCATGCAACATCGGAGTAAATCCCTATCACTAGCCTCTTTGATTTAAATTCTGGTAGAACATGATTAAAAACCAGACACATAGCTGGATAAGTTTGATCGTAGACGATTCTGATTCTTCTACCATCAAACTTCGGTATTATGTCGAGTACCATTGACTAAAATGAAATCCAGCAAAGTAAATAAACTTTTGGTAAAGGTTAATAGCCGCTCATCATCAGAACGAACAATGATAAGGATAGACGGTAGCTACGGCGAAGGAGGTGGACAGATTTTAAGAACGGCCATTTCCCTCGCATGCATTACTGGAAAGGAGGTCGAGGTTTACAATATAAGAGCAAACAGACCTAAGCCAGGTTTGGCAATGCAACATCTAAAGGGGATCGAGGCAGCGAAGCTAATCTCCAATGCAGAGGTTGAAGGATTGAAATTAGGTTCTACAAGAGTGGTTTTCAAGCCTAGAAGTCTTAAGGGAGGAAATTTTAGGATTGACATTGGAACGGCCGGAAGTGTGACATTGATCCTTCAAACGATTCTGCTTCCACTTTTAGCATCTGAGAAGGAGAGTATCGTTGAGATTAGGGGTGGAACAGATGTCAAGTGGTCTCCTCCAGTCGACTACGTCAAAAATGTCACATTTAAAGCCTTATCTGAATTGGGAGCCGGAGTCGAATTGAAGCTGATTGCAAGGGGATACTATCCAAAGGGTGGGGGAAAGATAAAGGTAAGCACAGATCCTTCAAAACTTAAGGGCATCGAGTTTAGGGATGGAAATTGCGATGTGATTAAAGGGATCAGCCACTGCCAAAATCTACCGAGGGATGTAGCCGAAAGACAGGCAAAATCCGCAAGGAAGGTTCTCGAATTGGAAGGTTACAAGGTCGATATAGATATTGAGGTCAGCAAAGGTGTTTCAACTGGAAGTGGAATAACGCTCTGGTGCGGCTACAAGGGAGGAAGCGCATTGGGAGAGAAGGGTAAAAGAGCTGAGAAAGTTGGAGAAGAGTGTGCAAACAACATCCTCGCAGAATTGAAATCTGATGCAGTGTTCGACAAGCATTTAGCCGACCAGATAATGCCGTTTGCGGCTGTGGCTAAGGGAGAAACCGTATATACAACATCTGAAGTAACTCTGCACCAAAAGAGTAACGCTTATGTCATAAATACGTTTTTGGGAGATGTCATAGAATTTGACGGAAATCATGTTAGAATTAAGGGTGTTGGCATATTGGGCTGAACTTAACGCAATTTTATCATAATGATTAAATTTAATTTTATGAATAGAATAAATTTATAATAATACGATCGGTGGGCTACCGAACATATGTTCGATAAGGATATATACTTCTGCTTCAACGTTAAATTATGAAGGCATTGGTTGTTGTAGATATGCAAAAGGATTTCTGCTATCCAAATGGGGCTTTATTCATGGGAGAACATGTAAAAACTATTTTCAAACCTTTGAGGAAAGTTGTGGAGCATGCCAGATCAAAGAAAATTCCAATCATATTCACTCAAGATTGGCACAGAGAGGATGATGCCGAATTTAAGATATGGCCCAAGCACTGCATTGCTGGAAGTGAGGGTGCCGAAATTATAGATGAACTCAATCCACAGCCAACAGACCACTACGTTAAGAAGAGAAGGTACTCTGCATTCTTTGGAACGGACCTAGACTTAACACTCAGAGAACTTGGCGTTAAAAAGTTGTTCGTTGCTGGGGTCGTTACTAACATCTGCGTTTTGCATACCGTTGGAGATGCCGTGCTTAGGGGTTACGAAGTTGCCGTGCTTAAGGATTGCACAGCCGCTTTGAGCGATTATGATTACGAATATGCAATGAAGCACATGCAAAACGTGTTTAAGGCAGAGATCATCTCATCAGCAGACTTTCTATCTTCGGTTTAACCAGAGCTAAAATGATAACGGCC
>CAZBFC010000207.1:0-14557 GCA_964491095.1 uncultured archaeon
AAAGCACTTACATAGTCCTTAGCTAGCTTTCTATTTATAGCTCTAATTTTAAGTAAATACTCGATAAAATTCTCTCTATGCTTTTGATACAATTCGAGCAAATCTATAACTCTATTCAAGCCCATTCGCAAGGCGGAGGCCGCGGGTTCAAATCCCGCCGAGTCCACTTTTCATTTTGCAACAATCCGTGTTCTGCAAGAATTATGTATTCCCTGAGCTTCATTTCTACAAATTCCGACAAATTGAGGATTAATTTTTTAAATTTTTAAATTGTTAAATTTTTACAGAGGAATATCTGTAACTAAATGACCGATGATGACCGATCCCCTTCCTGATTGATGATGAAACAGGCCTTCCCTGAGGTTTATATAATTTAAAATTATAAAAAAAACTATTTTTAACAAGATTACAGGATCGGATATTAAATATTACATTTAATATTTTTATAAGTAAAATTAATATTTAAATTTTATATATATAAAAATATACGTTAATACTATTTCAAAGTCACTTGTGTTCATTGAAGATGTAGTGAAGCACAGCACATTATTATTTATTTCAGAGTACCTTATGGTAAATTTTGAGAAAGATGTTTGCGGACGGTTATGGATATTATATTTGAATTTTATAGAGTAATACTTAAAAGCATAAAAATAGGTAAATTTATATACTACAATATCAAAAATAGGACGATTGAAATGAACGTCGGCATCATTGTTTGTACGTGTGGTAATACCCTAAACATCGACATAGATCGCATTGTTGAACATGCAAAAAGCTTGGAAGGTGTCTCAATCGTCAAAAAGGTCGATATCTTCTGCAAAAACTATAAGGAAGTTATTCAAGAGTTGAAGGGAAGAGTTGATAGAGTTCTATTCGTAGGATGTTCAGAAAGAAGTTCCTTAAATTTCACAGAGGACAAAATCACTCAGATCCTTGAAGAGTTAGGATTAGACAGAGCGATGTTTGAAGTTGCGAACATAAGGGAACAGTGCGCATGGATACACGAAGACAAGGAGGAAGCTACAAGAAAGGCTTTGGATTTGCTCGAGATGGCCTACGTTAAGCTGAGAACGAATAGACCAACACCCCAACCGATCAAATTGGAGAAGAGGGTGCTTGTGGTAGGTGGAGGAGTAGCGGGATTGAGATGTGCGATAGATCTAGCCAAAGCCGGTATTGAGGTTGTATTGGTTGAGAAGAATTCGTATTTGGGTGGGCATACTGCACAGATACCGATGCTGTTTCAATGTGAAGGTTATGCATCGATGTGTACGAGTGAGTGTATAGTTCCCGTAATTGCGAAGGAGGCGATGAGTTACGATAACATCAAGATCATTACGAACGCTGAAGTTAAGGAGGTTGAGAAGGTTAACGGTAACTTCAAGGTAACGATCGAACAAAAGCCTCAGTTCGTAGATCCCGATAAATGCATAAGCTGCGGTAAATGTGCAGAAGTTTGCCCCATAGAAGTTCCCAACCAATTCGATCTCGGATTCAGCAAACGTAAGGCTATCGATAAAGACTTCTCCTTGGCTATACCAGACTCATACAACATACTCGACGAACACTGCAACAGATGCGGAGAATGCTTAAACGTATGTCCAACAAATGCCATCGATCTAGATGCTAAACCTACCACGTACGACTTCACATTTGGTGCAGTAGCAATCGCTACAGGTTTTGAAGGTCTAGATCTGTCAAAGATTTCAGAATTGAACTATGCCCATCCCAACGTTATAACCAGCCTGGAGTTTGAAAGATTGCTTACGAAAGGATTCAAACGCCCATCGGATGGAAAAACTCCAGAAAGTCTGGTGTTCGTGCTGTGCAGCGGCTCAAGGAGTGAGAACGGAGGTGTACCGTACTGCTCAAAGATCTGCTGCCCTGTTATAATGAAGCTTGCAAATAGGGTTGCAACCCTATATCCCGAAACGGAGATCACAGTAGTTTACAGAGACATAAGAACTTCAGGAAAAGCTTTCGAGGAATTCTACAGGATGGTTGAAAGGAAGGGTGTTGAATTTGTAAGGGGTGAAGTTGAAGAGATCTCGGAAGAGAACGGAAACCTTAAGGTTGTAGTTTTTAAGGAGGATGGAAGTGAGGAAGAAATTCAGGCGGATTTAGTCGTTTTAGCTGAAGCTTTAGTTCCTGCTGGAGTCCAGCTTCTCAAGAAGTTCGGCGTTCTGACGGACAAGTTCGGGTTCCCAATCGAATTCCAGCCCCGTATAATCAATCCGAACGAAACTTATGTAGACAGGGTATTCGTCGTCGGAGCCGTTAAAGGCCCAAGCATAGTTCAGGACAGCGTTGAAGCTGGGAGTGCAGTTGCGATGAGAATCATCAATCTACTTAAGGATGGAGAGAAGAGACTTCAGAAGTTCGTTTCTTACGTAAATAAAGATCTTTGCTCTAGATGCGGAATGTGCGCTTCGATGTGCCCACATGATGCCATAAGGGTTAAGGAGGATGGTGCCGAAGTTGATGCCGCATTTTGCAGGGGATGCGGTCTGTGCATGTCGGTCTGTCCAACCCATGCGATTCAGCTGATAAACTTCGAGGACAGGCAGTTGCTCGATCAAGTTGAGGTAGCATTCAAGCATGCCAAGCCGGGAGAACCGAAGATCCTAGCGCTTCTCTGCTACTGGTGCTCCTATGCGGCGGCAGATCTCATGGGTATCAAAGGTTTGAAGCTTCCAGCAAACTTCAGAAGTATCAGAATTAGATGCTCATCATCGGTAAACGCTGGAATCCTCCTGGAAATACTTAAGAAGGTGGATGGAGTCCTGATAGCTGGTTGCCCACCAAAGAACTGTCATCACGGCTGGGGCAATTACGTCACCGCAAAGAGGGTTAAGCTTATGAACGAAGCTATGAAACAGCTTGGAATTAATCCAGAAAGGCTTAGATGGGAGTTTATAGGTGTTGCGATGTGGGGTCAGCTTGCTAAAGCTATTAAGGAGATGAACGAGAGGTTGAGAGCATGAAGGTTGTTATAGATTGGCTTGCCTCGTGCGGAGGTTGTGACGTTTCGATTTTGGATTTAGACGTCAAGATCCTCGATGTTATCAAGGAATTCGAAATCGTTTACTGGCCAGTGGCCTTGGATTTCAAAAGGAAGGATTTGGAGTCTTTGCAAGATGTTGATGTCGCCATCGTAAACGGGGCCGTCAGGACATCCGAGCAGGAGGAGGAGTTGAAGCTCATAAGAGACAAAGCTAAAGTTCTGATAGCTTACGGCTCATGCGCGTGCTTCGGTGGCATTCCAGGCTTGGGAAATCAATTTAGCGCTGAGGATATCCTTAAGCGAGCTTACATCGAAACCCCGTCAACAACCGATGGCAAGATCCCGCAAACCGTTACAAAGCTGAACGGAATCGAACTAACACTTCCCAAGTTCTTGGATAGGGTCAAACCGCTCGATGAGGTTGTGGAAGTGGATTACTACGTTCCTGGCTGTCCTCCTTCAAGATCCACTGTGGAGGAAATGGTTGATCTATTACTAAAGCTTAAGAAAGGTGAAAAACCTGAAAAGAAAGTTTTAGCCTCGGATAAATCATTATGCTACGAGTGTCCAAGATTTAAGGAATTCGTTAGGCCTCCGACCGTAAACCGACCGCATGAGGTTATAGCAGACCAAGAAAAATGCTTCCTAGAGCAGGGGATAATCTGCCTAGGTTTCGTTACTCGTGGCGGATGCGGGGCCAGATGCATAAAGGCCAACATGCCCTGTAGAGGTTGCTACGGAAAGATACCAACAGCTATCGACTTTGGGACCGAAGCAATTACGGCTATAGCAATGGCTGGAACTGGTGAAGATTACTTGCCTCCTATGAGGATTACGGAAGCTGTAGATAAGATTAAAGATGTTATCGGGCTGATCTATCAGTTTAGTTTGCCAAAGTCGAAGTTGGGTGATCTCAAATGAAGAAGATAAGTATAGTCCCGAATACCAGACTTGAAGGGCATGGAAAGGTCGAGATCTTTTTGGATGAGGACGGAAACGTTAAGGACGCTTACTTTCAGGTTATAGAGTTCAGGGGATTTGAGAAATTCTGTGAAGGTAGGCACGTTGAGGAGTTGCCGAGGATAACTCCAAAGATCTGCGGAGTTTGTCCCGGAGCCCATCACATGGCTTCAACTAAAGCTTGCGATGCCGTTTTTGATGTTGAACCTACCGAAACGGCAAAGAAGCTCAGGGAGATATTCTACAACGCTCACGTAATTCACAGTCACATCTTACACTTCTATGCGCTTTCACTTCCAGATCTTCTCCTGATTTCGGAGCCAAAGGACAGAAACATCTTTGGGCTTATAAACGTCTTGGGAAAGGAGGTGGTTGCTGAAGTTTTGCAGTGCAGAGGTTACGCACAGAAGATTCAGGAGATCTTGGCTGGTCATCCGATATATCCCGTTTTTGGATTGCCCGGCGGTGTTTCAAAGCCGCTTGAGGAGGATCAGAGAAAGGAGATTGAAGAGATGGCCAAGAAACTTGTGGAATTTGGAAAAAAGGGATTGGAAATATTTGAAAATTACGTTCTCAAAAATGAGGAGATACTTGAACTCATAAAGGAGAGAGATGTCTACTATCAGGAAACTAACTATCTGGCAATGGTCGATGAGAACGGACACGTAAACTTTTACGATGGTATTCTTAAGGCCATAGATCCAGAAGGAAACGTTATCTGCACGTTTGAAGGCAAGGATTATCTCAATTATATTGCAGAGCATGTCGAGCCTTGGAGCTACGTCAAGTTCCCGTATCTAAAGCCAATCGGTTGGAAGGGTCTTGTGGATGGAAAGGATAGCGGAATATACAGAGTAAACGCCTTGGCCAGATTAAACGTTGCTGATGGTATGTCAACTCCTTTAGCGAACGAAGCTTACAAGAACATGTTCGAATTCTTTGGCAAGAAGCCCGTCCACAACATCTTAGCGTATAACTGGGCAAGACTGATAGAAATACTGTACGGAGCAGAGAGGATACTCGAACTAGTTCAGGATCCCGAGATAACGAGCAAAGATGTTAGAAATCTACCAAAGAAAAAGCCAAGTGAGGGAGTTGGGGTTGTAGAGGCTCCTCGTGGTGTTTTGATCCATCATTACGTTACTGACAGCAACGGAGTCGTTAAGGAGGTAAATCTGATAGTGGCCACGGTTCAAAACAATCCAGCCATAAACCTTTCGATAAAGAAGGCTGCACAGAAGCTTATAAAGAATGGAAAAGTCGACGATAAAATTTTGAACATGATCGAAATGGCCATCAGGGCTTACGACCCATGTCTAGCATGTGCAAGCCATGCTTTGCCTGGCAGTATGCCGCTGATAGTTGATATATACTGGAACGGAGAGTTATATAGAAGATTTATAAGAAACGGATAATTTTATATTTTTTTAAATATACATCCGAATCGAGCTAAGCTTTTATGCTGAATTACAAAGCTATATTTGGATGTTGATAGGTTTTTCTGGGGCCTGCAATTCGGGTAAAACCACACTTGCAAATGCTCTGGCCGAAGAATTGAGAAAAAGGGGTTATAAGGTTGAGCTAGTTGGTGAAGTCGTTAGAGATGTTTTTAGGGAGTTTCAGAGAAAATATGGATTTAAAGATTTAAAAGAACTTAGAGAGAGTAGATACCACTTTCAATTTCAGCTTGAAGTTTTGAAAACACAGATCGAAAGGGAAAATTCTGCTTTGAATAGGGCTGAAGTAGTTCTAAGCGATAGAACGATATACGATAATCTGTTTTACACTATATTCTGGAATTCGATGGATTGGAAAACTCTGAAGGAGTATGTAAATGTATTTAAGAGTCTGGGTGAAAGGAGGTATGATCTCATATTCTTCTGCAGGCCTTTAAAAAATAATTCGAAAGATGGTTTTAGAGATTACGACTTAGACTACGTGGAGATTCAGGATTTAGTTATCAGATTGTTCATAGATAGAGAAAATGTTGTAGATGTTCCAGAAGCCGATCTAGGCGAGAGGTTAATCTTTTGCTTAAGAAACCTATCTAAATTTCTCCTTTAATTCTTTAAGTTTTCTTTCACAAAACTCAAATATCTCTCTTCCTTCCTCTTTCGTGAGTTCTCCACTTGCTATGTATGCACCGATATGTGGATAGATTATGTTGTCAAGTTCCCATTCTATTATTTTGACATCTACTGTCTCCTTTTCCATCAGATCATCAAAAAATCTCTTTAAAGCAGAAATAATTTCATCTTTCACCATAACGATACATCTGTAGGAAAGCTTATCTACTATTTGGTTCAACATCGATACTGTCAATGAAGGTGTTCGTAATAGATTCAAGCGTGATATTCCTCAGGAAAGCTCATTATGGTAAGATGGTGACGATTCCAGAGGTAGTGGACGAAATAAAGGATGAAAATTCCCGACTTTACCTATCGTTACTTGACCTAAAGGTTGAGGAGGCTACGAATGAGAGCATTGAAAGGGTTATCAAAGTGGCCAAGAAAACTGGAGATATCCATAAGCTTTCCGATACCGATATAAAGTTACTTGCAAAGGCTCTCGATGAAATGAAGAAGGGTAACGAGGCTGTATTGGTCACCGACGATTACTCAATTCAGAACGTCGCAATGTTTTTGGGTCTGAAGATTGAAAATATCATACAACCCACGATATCCAAAGTATTTAAATGGGTTAAGGTTTGTAAGGGATGTGGGAGAAAGGTTGAAGGAGATATCTGCCCGGTGTGTGGTAGTGAAGCGATATTGAGGAGGGTTAAGAAGTGATTGAGGATCTGATTGAAAAGGCTAAGAAGTTAAAGGAGAAGGGTCTAACAACTGGCGAGATTGCTGCTGAGCTGAATGTTTCTAAAGAAACTGCAATGTGGCTTCTTGCAAAGGCTAAGAAGGCTGAGGCTCCACCTTCGGATGTATATGTAGATCTTAAGAACATCGCAAGTCCGTTTAGAATGAGGTGCATCGCAAGTGCTATGACCGATATGATAATGGAGTGCATAGACGGTAAGCCCGATGTGGTCGTTGGAGTTGCTACGAGTGGAATTCCGATCGCAACACTCGTTGCAGAGGAGCTTGGAGCCGATCTAAGCATGTACTATCCGAAGAAGCTCAAGTGGGAAGGTAAGGAGCAGAGGATCGGCGGACTCTTCAGCGAAAACTTTGCAAAGGTTGATGAGAAGAGGTGTGTAATCGTCGATAACGTAATAACAACTGGGAGTACGATCAGAGAGACAGCAGAACAGATCAGAAGCAGAAATGGAAAGGTTCTGTGTGCGGCTGTGATAATAGACAAGAAGGGAATCGATGAAATGGAAGGATTTCCCGTTTTGAGTATATTCAAAATAGTTAGACTGTAGCATGGATGTATGCATACTAATTCCAACATTAAATGAGGAGAAGAGCATAGGTGACGTAATAGATCGCTTTATCAAGCTTGGATTTACAAACATACTTGTCATCGATGGTCACAGTACCGATAGAACTGTTGAAATAGCCAAAAGTAAGGGCGCTAAGGTAGTTCTTCAGAGCGGGAAGGGGAAGGGTCAGGCGATAATTGAAGCCTTTCAAATTTTAAATAACGATGTAGTCGTTATAATCGATGGAGATGGAACTTACTTACCAGAAGAGGTTTCCAGACTTCTTGAACCAATAAAAAAGGGGATAGCTGACCATGTAGTAGGAAACAGATTCGCAAATTTTGAAAAGGGGGCCTTTACGAGGTTAAATTTAATAGGAAATAAGATTCTAAACTTTCTCTTTAGGGTTATCTATGGTATCGAACTCCATGATATCCTTTCTGGTTACAGAGCGCTAACAAGGGATGTTTATAAAAATGTTGAGCTTAGAAAGCATGGATTTGAAATTGAAACAGAGCTTACAGTTGAAACCCTTGCAAAGGGATTTAGAATCGTTGAAGTTCCGATAACCTATAAGAGAAGACATGGAAGAACAAAATTGAAACCCTTCAGAGATGGAATAAGAATTGCCCTAACAATATACGAGCTTTTGAAAAGATACAGTCCTGGAAGATACTTTTACTTCTTTGGATTGATTCTTATTCTGCTTGGTATATTCCTGGGGATTATAGTTATCTATGATTGGTTCAGACATGTAACGCACTATCTGCTTGCAATACTAACAACATTGCTGATAATCTCGGGCATGCAGGTTTTAATATTTGGAATTATAAGTGACTTTGTATTCAGGAGCAATGTAGAGATTAGAAAGGAGCTTATAGCTGTTAGAAATGAAATTAAAAAGTTAAGAGAAGAGATGAAGAGTAACCGTTAATTCGATAATTTTTAATTTTCGAACTACTTCAGTACTAAATGTGGACACCAAAAAAGATTGAGGAGCTCTTTTACATGGATCTACATGAATTGGGAATGAAAGCAAATACTATGAACGATAATATCGTGACATTTGTCATAAATCGACATATAAACTACACAAACATCTGCGTTTCCAAATGTCCACTCTGTGCTTTTCACAGGAATCCACATGATGAGGATGCATATCTGATGACCGTTGAGGATGTCGTTAAAAAGGCTGAGGAAGCTGTGAGGTTAGGGGCAACGGAGCTACACATCGTAGGCTCCCATAACCCGGAGGTTACGATAGAATACTTTGAAAGCATGTTTTCGGAGATCAAACGAAAATTTCCAAACGTTATCATCAAGGCTTTAACGGCTACCGAAATCCACTTCCTAGCTAAGAAGGAAAAGATGAGTATCAGGGAAGTCTTATCAAGACTTAAAGATGCAGGATTGCAGGCTATGCCCGGCGGAGGAGCTGAAATCCTCATAGATGACATTCGAAGGAAGATATGTCCAAACAAGGCCAAGGCTGATGAATGGCTTAAGGTTATGGAGATAGCTCACAGCTTAGGTATCAAGAGTAACGCAACGATGCTCTTTGGACATATCGAAAGCTACAGACATAGAGCCATCCATCTATACAAACTTTGGAAGTTGCAGGAGAAAACTAAAGGATTTTTGGCATTCATACCTTTAGTTTTCCATCCCAAGAACACCAAGCTTGAGATGGTCGTTAAAGAGAAAACCGATCCGGTAGATATTCTGAAAACGATAGCAGTTTCAAGGATCGTACTGAGCAATTTCAGGAGCATAAGAGCATATTGGGTTATGCTCGGTGAAAGACTAGCTCAAGTAGCCCTAAATTATGGGGCAAACGATATAGACGGAACGTTGATTGAGGAAAGGATCACCCATTCAGCCGGAGCCGAAACTCCTGTTTATCTTCCAATTGAAAAGATCTTAAAGATAATAAAAGGCGCGGGGAAGATTCCAGCCGAAAGAGATACGTTTTACAACATCCTGAAGATTTATGCTGACAAAACACATAAAAGATCGTAAAGATTCGTAAAAAGATTGATATGCTCGTTTATCTTAACCTGAATTCATGGAAGATGTCATCAAGAAGCTTTTGAAAGCAAAAGAGGAAAAAGGTCTCACGTTTGAAGATATAGCCAAAGAATTGGGAAGAAGTCCAGTTTGGGTAGCAGCATTGCTTTACAGACAGGCTACAGCATCGCAGGAGGAGGCTGAGAAACTGAAGGATATACTTGGACTTGATGACGAGCTTGCAAAGGAACTGACCAAACCACCCTACAGGGGAAATTTAATCGAAGATATTCCAAGAGACCCTGTAATCTACAGGTTCTACGAGATAATACAGGTTTACGGGTTACCGCTAAAAGCTGTAATTCACGAGATGTTTGGAGATGGGATAATGAGCGCTATCGATTTTACGATAGATGTAAAAAAGCAGGAGGATCCTAAGGGCGATAGGGTAGTTATAACGTTCAACGGAAAATTCTTGCCGTATAAAAAGTGGTAAATGAATTATCTAAGCAACGGCAAATTTCCAGTAACCTTATCGATCTTCTTAGCCTCATCTGGGCCGATTACTACTGCAGTAACAGTTCCTGGCGGAATTTCAGTTAAACCAGCATCAACTACAACCCCGGTTGGTAAACCCAATTTTTCCGCCTTTTCCTTTATATCCATAAGCGCCTTCAGGTCTGGAACCTTCAGAACTATCTTCTTCTGCCCCTGCATCTTCCAAGCTTCGACGACGTTTCTATCTGCCCTTTCGTAGCCTATTATTGCCGCATGTGCTACTTGAACTGCCAATTTCCCTCTTGAAAGCTTTAGATCTTCTCTGACAACTATAACCTGCTTATACTCTTTCATACTTCATTTTTTCCATTTCTTCCAAACTCATAGGTTTCGACTTCTCAACAACCCATTTCTTACCAATTTCTCTTGCAGTTTTTTCATCAAAGTCGGATACATAGATCTTTTCCGTTTCAACGCTCTCAATTTTATCTTTTGGTATCGCTATAAAATCTCCTCCAACTTTAACGATCAAAAAGCCTTCAAAGACATCTATGCTTTCCCCAATCGTTTTACCATTTTTTATGACATATTTGCATATAAGATCGTCCATAACCGACACTATCGTTGCCAAAATATAAGGTTATCCCTACCTCACTAAAAAGTATTTCAACCTAGAATCAAAACTGATGATATGTCTGAGTGGTATTTGGACTTCGTTCAAATTGGCTATGAGCCAAAAGAAAATGAGATAATCTGCATTTTTAGAGTTGAGCCTGATGGCATATCGATGGAGGAGGCTGCTGGTAGAGTTGCGTCTGAAAGTTCTGTTGGGACATGGACAACCCTTGCCAGGTTACCGGAGAGGATAAGGAAGATTATGGCCAAAGTTTATGAAATCGAAGGAGATATAGTTAAAATTGCATATCCATTAGATCTTTTTGAGGAAGGAAATATTCCGCAGCTTTTGAGCTCGATAGCTGGAAACATCTTTGGTATGAGAGCTTTGAAAAATCTTAGACTTGAAGATGTCATATTTCCAGAAGAATACGTTAGACAGTTTAAAGGTCCACAGTTTGGAATCGAAGGTATTCGAGAAAAGCTGAAAATAAAAGATCGCCCCCTTACGGCTACCGTTCCAAAGCCCAAAGTCGGTTTTGATGTCGATGAATACGCCGAGGTTGCGAGGGATGCTTGGATGGGTGGAATAGATCTACTGAAGGATGATGAAAACCTGACAAGTCAGAGTTTCATCCGCTTTGAGAAAAGATTGGAGAAAGTGATGAAAGTCAGGGATGAGGTAGAAGCTGAGACTGGTGAGAGAAAGAGTTACCTTGTAAACATAACCGCAGAATGTAAAGAGATGCTTAAAAGGGCTAAGCTTGTAGCTGATTATGGCAACGAGTACGTCATGATCGACATAATAACAGCCGGTTGGTCTGCTTTGCAAACTGTAAGAGAGGAATGCGAAGATTTGGGACTTGCAATCCATGCTCATAGGGCTATGCATGCAGCTTTCACGAGAAATCCCAAGCATGGGATTTCATTGGATGTGATCGTAAAGCTTGCAAGGCTTATCGGTGTAGATAACATGCATGTAGGAACGGGAGTCGGCAAGATGGTTGGAAAGGCCGAAGAAGTCAAAAGGCTTACAGATCTCTGTAGAAATAAGTGGTACCACCTCAAGCCTGTATTTCCCGTGTCCTCAGGCGGATTACATCCCGGGCTAGTGCCCGACATAGTAAACCTCCTTGGCATCGATGTGATAATTCAAGCTGGAGGAGGCGTGCATGGACATCCCAAAGGCACATATGCAGGAGCAAAGGCGTTGAGACAGGCTATAGATGCAACACTGCAGGGAATAAGTCTTGAGGAGTATGCGGAAAAGCATAAAGAGCTCAGAGAAGCCCTAGAAAAGTGGGGATTTTTAAAGCCTAAATAACATCCAGGATCTCTATTTTTAAATAATTTTTATCTATTAATTTATACTTAAACTCACAGAACTGGGATAGGTAATTCAGTATCTCAGATACACTTGGAAATCTCTTAAACTGTGGGATCAGTGAGTAGTAGAGTTCGAGTAGCTCAGCCTTCTCAGGCTCCAAATCCGAAAAAACCTCGGAAAATATAGCTATAACTCCATTTCCACCTAAAGCTTCAACTGCATTTCTCAGAACGGCTTTTACATCTGCATACTGTAAGATCGATGAACATATAACGTAGTCGTACCTTCTGCGAAATATAAGCTTCGAATCCACGTACTCCTGTCTCAAATTGATCCAGTCTAGGCGGTTCTCTTTAACTCTAACTTTGGCCAAATTCAGAAGAGGCTTTGAAAAGTCGATTCCGGAATAGATTCCGTTTGGACCTACAATTTCACCGTAAAATATCGGTGAAGAACTTCCGCAACCGAAATCGACAACTCTGTCTCCGTTTGAAAGCGAAAGTATTTCCGCAATTCTCTCTCTTGCAGTTTTGAATATACCTTCTCTAAGCCAGAGATCCCAAAGATCAGCATCCTTAATGAAACCTAACGTTATATTCGGATGCTCCTTGTGAATTAGGGCAAAGTACGATGACCTGTCCAAGCAATCGAACAGATTCAGGCAGTCTGAGGAGGGAGGATTAGATATCAACACAAAAGCCTTTTTCAGGAGTGATTCGAAGTCAACTTTACTGCAAAAATCCCTCCAGCGTTTGGTGTATTCCAAATTCGGATAATCCGTGGCCTCAACGTTGGTTCTTATCTTGAAGAAGTACGACTTTAAAATCATATATCCGTAGATAAAATCCATATCGTTTACATTCATGCTTTTAAGCATGGATGAACCCCCTATAGATCTCCTTTACGTGTTTGGCAACCTTTCTACCGAGCTCAGTTATCCGGTAGTACTTGTAACCATCCCTCTCGATAACCTCCACGAGTCCAAGCTCTATCAGAGAGCTGTTTCCGTTGTACCTATTACCCATGCCTTTCAAACATCCCAGCACGTTTGAAGGATCGCTACCGATCATTCTGGCAATGTTTGTGAGGTAATCAGCGTTAGGATAGATGGAATCTAAATATAGAAGAACTTTTTTTCTAAGCGAACTCTTGTTTATAGATCGTAGGATATGTGGATCTATCGTCAGTATACACGACTCAAACATGGTTGACACCTCATGATGATTATCGTTATTATCAGTATAATTTTATGACCTAAGAGCCTTAAATAATTTTCGATTGACCTCAATAAAAAATTTAAATTATATACCTAAAAGATGTGTTATGACAAGCTGGGATACGTAACCCGAAAATGCTGCTAGCCATATCATTCCGACAAGGTGCACAAAACCGCTCATCCACCTTCCACCATCTACGAGTTTTATGGCTACGGATGCTATCACCGCGTGGAAGAATAAGATGAACAATATCGCAACATTGAGGTACGCCAAATCCAAACCAGATATCGTATGCAACAAACCCTGCAAGAACTTACCAGGAACCTTAAGGGATAGATACATCTTATTCATAGCCTCGACTACTCCAAATGATACGTACAATGAGAAAGCGATACCGATTATAACTCCGTAGCATATTCCCACAAATGAACTCGCGCTTCTATCCCTTCTCTCCCTTAAGCTGTTTATTATTGCGAAGTTCTTCGATACTATTTCGGCCACTTCCTTTGGATCGCTACCCAACATTATCGCCTCAACAAACATATCTATAAACCTATAAATCAGATTGCTACCTGTGTCTATGCTGAACTTCTCCCAAGCTCTCCTCTTGTTTATCCTTGTGCAGAGTCTCTTATACAGTGATCTTATATCCTCGGTTAACGCTCCAAAATCGTGAGCCGTTAAGAATTTCAATGATTCGAGGATATCTCCACCCCTTGCAGATGCCGATGCTCCCAAACTCATTATGAACGATGGAGCATTCTTATCTTTATCTTTAATTATTGCCTCCTCCTTTTTAGACAGATATCCGGGAATCAGAAGTGGAGTGACGGATAGGGCGATTATGAATGGAGGTGGAATTTCAAAGATCCCCCAAACGTATGAGATAAACAACGCAATCGTAAAGACAACCAAGCACAATCCGCATGAAACGTAAAATGACTTGTAAAGCTTCCAGTCGGTCTTCGTTAGTTCTCCTGAAGTCTGCCATATCGGATCGACGGGTGCAACAGCTTTCAAATATACCAAAATTGCAACTTCAACTATAACAAAGAAAATCACAATTATATTCAAAATTGTTATAACACTCAAACCAGTAAGGAACGGAGCTATAATCGCAAAAGCTGCGAAGAACGATAACGAAAGAACCAAAGACACGTAAACTTCCTTGAAAACGTCAACACTATATAGTTTACCCTGATAGAGGTTTGAGAACGCATTCATAACCGTCTCCTGTTCTCTCTTTATGAACTCTCTGAAATCTTCACCGCTATCGAGTTCATGTGCCATTCTGTCCAAGAAGTCTGCAAATATCTTGCTTGGTGTTCTTCTAGCTAAAAACCTACATGCCTGTGCAAGATTCTTGTTCCATTTTTCCATAAGTAGATATATCTTCCTGGTCTCCTCAGCCAAAGCTTTGTACTCCTTTCTTTCAGAAAGCATCCTCATCATTTCCTTTCTGCTAACTTCCGAGGTTGCCAGTGCTCCGAGGTGTGTTATGTAAAAGTGTATGTTGTCCTCTATCTCTTTCCTAATCCTACCTTTTA
>CAZBFC010000208.1:0-5129 GCA_964491095.1 uncultured archaeon
ATATCCACTCTAACGATTACGGCTCCGTTTGCCACGGATATGAGAATGATTGAAGCTACGATCATTGTGAAGATCTTTGAATACATGTTGCAAACTTAAGCTTGCTACTTATTATCCTTTGCTCAAGTTTATCTGCCGAACGTATCTAAGTTCGACATGAGGGGATTTTTGGTCATTGGAAATAAGGCTGTAACCAAGCCTTTCAGCCTCAAGGATCTTGCCGGCTCAGCAGGGAGGATGGACATCCTCTGCAGATGTGTCGCTCAGGCTCTTTTCATCTCCCATGGCGTAAGGAGGGATTCCGAGATCTATCTGCTCCTCTTGGGTAAGCCCGATCCTCCGAAGGCTCTGAGGATCTTGGGTAGCGAAGTGAGATACATGGCACCGGATGAGAGGAACATAGGTGGACTGATCAGAAAGGCCCTGCAAATTAAAGTTGATAGGGATTGGAGGCTAAGCACACCCGGAATATACATCGCAAGGAAGGATCTTAAAGATCTGCTTGATGAACTTTCATCTAGGTTCGATCAGATAATATATCTCAGAGAGGATGGAGTTGATATAAGGGATATCGCCTGTAGTTTGAAGGATCCGCTGTTCATACTTGGGGATCACATAGGAATTAAAGAGGAGGATGAGAAGGTTGTTTTGGAATACACCGACATGATAGTATCCCTATCGCCGCTATCCCTTCAGGCGGATCAGTGCATAGTCATAGCACATTACGAGTTAGATAGGTGTAGCAGAGTATCAGAATCGAAAAGACAAGAAGAATCCAGTCCCTGAGCTTGGGTTTTTTACATCTGACGACTCTCTTGTTGAAATCGAATCTTCTGGAGTAGAGTGTCTCGGCTATCGCAAATGCTCTCAAAACTGCTATGGCTGAGAGAGCCTTCAGAATCTTAACGTAATAACCGAAACCTCTGGTTTCGCTCAGCTTCAAAGCTTCGGATGTAAGCCTGAGATCTCTGATCAAAATCTGAAACATCCTCATAGCTATTGTGATTGAATGGGCGAACTTGGGCGGAATTCTAAAGTACATCAAAGCGTAGCCGAAGTCTTCGGGCTGAATTCCGTAGAGCAGGCAACCTATGCAGACGAAGGCTACCACTGTGGGTATCTTCTCAAGTCCTCCCAAGATCAGGCTGACAAATACGAAGAACGCTACGAATGGAGTTGAAGCAAACAAGCCTGCGAGGGTCTTCTTCGGGTTAAACGCTAAGGTCAGCAGAATTACGGCCAAAGCAACATCCATCCTAAACGAATACGTTGAAATGCATAGGATCAAGACCGAGAGCAACCCAGTTCTCGGTTCCAAGTTTGATTCTTTCAAAGCGATCTCAAGGCAACTCCAGAACCTCATCGCAACACCTTGCAAGTTCCAAATCGTGCGTTGCCAATATCACGGTCTTACCGAGCCTCCTTGCTATGTTTAATAGTTCGATCCTGAATCTCCAATCCTGCCCAGCTGTGGGCTCGTCCAACAGAACGACATCTCCGCGAAACGCCTTTGCAATGGCGACCCTCTTCGCCTGCCCGAAGCTCAGAGAATGGGGATGTCTTTCTGCCAGTTCTTCCAAGCCAAAGAGCTTCAAAAATTCAGATGGAACCTCATATCGGACTTTGTCTTCGAACAGGTGATAGTTCGGAAAGCTGAAAGACATGGTGATCCTCCCCTTAACAACGATATCTCCATCCCAAGGCTTTAGCAACCCAGCTATCAGTTTCAGCAACGTCGTCTTACCGCATCCGTTCTCTCCGACTATCGCGAGTATCTCCCCCTCTTTGACTTCGAAGGATAGATCTTCAAACAACGGCACATCGTAACCAAACGTCAGGGATTTTACCTTAACAACGGTTTCGTTCGATTTATAATTTCGATTACAATCTTTAACGTTTAAATCGAACTCTGGGAAATCCGCAATCCTACCGTCCTCCATCCATATTCGTTCATCAAAGCGTTCGGCAAACTCAAGCCTATGCTCGGACAAGATTATCGTTCTATCTTGTCTGAGTAATATCTTAAGGATTTCATCTGCAATCTTTGGATGGAGGTTGCTGAAGGGTTCATCCAAAGCTATGCATTCGCAATCGCTCGCCAAGGCTGAGGCTACTATCACCAACTGTCTCTGACCATCCGAAAGCTCGAATGTTCTTTTATCCAGCAGATCTTCGATTCCACAGATTCTTGCTACATTCCTAACCTTTCTATCAACCTCATCCCAGTCATAACCCCTGTGAATGAGGGATAGGGCAATCTCGTCGTAAACCCTACTCGCAACTATCTGCTCATCCGAGTTTTGACCTACAAAGTAGACATCGGAATCGATAAAAACATCTCCCTCAAGTCTTCCACCGTACAGATTTGGAATCAATCCGTTGAATATCCTCAGAAGTGTCGACTTCCCGCTACCGGTAAGGCCGCCTACAAACGTATCTTTATCGATTCTAAGATCTACACCCCTCAATCCAACGATTCCGTTTGGATACACGTATCTGACGTTTTTAAGGTAGATCATATCCCCTCTGCCTTAGTAACTCATGCAGATATCTAAAAACGACTATCGCAATAACATGATCCATAAGAACATCCTGCGGAAAGAATATAACAACGGTTACAAAGAAGACTGTCCAGAACGGGCTTAGATTCAATCCGAAGTAATCGGTTACGGACTTGCACCAGCCCATAAATCCGGAGCTTCCGCTTGCGAAGTGATAGAACACAGCAAATCCGACCAAGTACATGGGAATCACAGCTATCACGCTTCCGATCCATAGTGCGATTAGCTCCCTCAGGCTTCCGGTTCTGTAGATCTTCTCCCTTATCAAGCCCATTATGAAAGCTGAAACTGGGAACATCCAGAGGTATCCGGCCGTATAGCCGAACAGAACTCCTATACCTCCCTTAAATCCGGCACTGGCCGGAATGCCCACGGCGATCATGCCCAGGTATATCAGCTGAGCCAAAGCTCCAAACTTACCCAGCAGAAGTCCAGAAAGTATCACTGCAAAGTTTTGCATCGTGTAAGGTACTGGTCCCAATTTGAACTGAATCTGGGCTGAGATAGCGGTTAGAACAGCCAAAGAGCATGCGAGCGTTAGCCTGACATATTTGTTAACCATGAATGCTATGGGGTTAACATTTGAACTTAAGTATTTCGTTCTTGCAAACCTTCCACCAGATACAACCCATGCACGCCCTTTTAACCCAAATTGGTAGAATGTTCGGTAACCTTCGCTTTACTTCACTCCAGCTAATCTTTGAGCCAACCTTAACCGAAAGCAGAGATAAAGCCAGCCTGTCGAGTTCTCTTATCTTTTTATCTGAGGTCGTTGGATTGCGGCACTTGCCACCAATGCAGTAAGGACAGACTTTGCATACGTCATCCAATCCGTTGACTACTATCACATCTCCTTTAGTGTTAAGGATTTTGGACGTGTTTCTGGCAAATTTAGGACTATAGCCCTTTTCGATGAAAAATTGAAGGCATATCAGATGATGACCTCTCAACTTCGGCATGATTTTGAGATCCCCGTTGCGGTTAAAACCCTATGCCTAGATACGAAAAAAATTAATAGTCCATCGATTTTTTTAAAAATGAAGCTCAAGAGACATAAGAAGAATCCCATCCTAACACCTAGAGGAGACGACTGGGAGGCTTTGGCTGTTTTTAACTGTGGAGTTATAAAAAAGGAAAATAAAATTCATGTCCTCTACCGTGCCGTTGGAGAATACGTCAACTACGTATCGAGATTGGGATACGCCGTTTTCGATGAAGAACTCAACCTCCTGTACAGATCGGAGAAACCAGTATTCAATCCGGATGTCAAGTTGTGGGAGATGTCGATCGAGGATCCGAGGCTTGTGGAGGTGGAGGGAAAGATCTACATGACGTACGTTACAACTCCAACACCAGCCCCACCATTTGCTATCAGAAAGAGGTTGGGCTTGCCAAAGCCCGAGCAGGCATATTCAAGGTGTGCAATAGCGGAGGTTAAAGATTTCAAGGAATTCAGGAGGCTTGGTATCGTAACTCCATACGATGCTGAGGAGAGGAACACGGTACTCTTCCCGGAGAAGATTGATGGGAAGTTTGCGGTGTTGCACAGGCCTGCAAACTGGATCGGTAAGGAGGTCAACAAGCCCAGCATATGGTTCGCCTGGCTCGACAGCATCCCCGGAATGATGCACGGGCATAGGGTTGTGATGCAGCCCGAGGAGGATTGGGAGGCTGTGAAGATCGGAGCGGGACCACCGCCGATCAAAACAGAGAAGGGTTGGCTTTTGATATACCACGGAGTGGATGAGAACTACGTCTACCGTGCCGGAGTGGCTTTGCTCGATTTGGAGCAACCATGGAAGGTTATAGCAAAATCCTCCGAGCCGATACTTGAGCCAAAGGAGGAGTATGAGAAGGAGGGAGACGTACCGAACGTCGTGTTTCCCACTGGCGCCGTGGTTGTGGGCGATGAACTGATAGTATTCTACGGCGGTGCGGATAAGGTGTGCTGCGCTGCAACCGTAAACATAAACGATCTTCTAGACTATCTACTATGAAGATCGCTTTGCTTTCCAGATGGAACACAGCATGCGGAGTTTCGCTTCATGCAGAGCTTATAGGAAGGGAGTGGGTTAGGCAGGGGCATGAGCTTGTTGTCTTTGCACCCAACAACATAAGACCCGTTGGAGAGGATGAGGATTTCGTCATTCGATGCTACAGCGATGAGGGAGATCATACACAAACTTTCTTCCATCCGGAACCTTTCTTGGAGGAAGATTACGAGATATTCGTTGCACAGAGGATAGAGTGGGTACCTTTGAAGCATCTTAGGGAGATATTCCCAGAGATCAGAAGGAAGGCTAAAACGGTATACGTCGTCCATGAGAGGAAATCACCAAAGAATCCTCTCTTTTACGAGTTCGAATGGGATGCGATAGTATGTTTCGATGAGAGATACAGGAGGCAATGGTCGAAGTTTGAGCGGTTCAGGGATAAGATACACATAATCCCGTATCCGACCGGATACCTAAAGAGGGGAGATAAGATAAAAGCAAGAATGGAGCTGAATTTGCCGATCGATGAGAAGATCGTGTTCAGCTATGGATGGGCTCCCGAGCTACATGTTCT
>CAZBFC010000209.1:0-4333 GCA_964491095.1 uncultured archaeon
AGGGAGAGCGCGCGGCTGAAGACCGCGTGGTCCCCGGTTCAAATCCGGGTCCGGGCACATCTATTCAATTCTGTTTGAATCTAAGATCGACATCAATTCTGTCAGATCTATCTCTCCAAATCCTATCGCAGAATCGGCTGCACCGTACGATATTATCAAACTATCGTCGATCATCTGGGCCCCACATGGAAAAACGGTAAATGGTCTATCACCGTAGATCTCGTAGCTCTCCTTTGGTTCCATAATGTAATAAGGTGTCACCGCTGTCACTTCAGCGTTCTCATTCATCAGCATCGCAAATACCTTGTAGGCTTTTGTTTCCATATCCACACTGTGAAGCAAAAATAGATACTCCCCATCGACCTTAACCGGTGGTGTACTCCAACCGATCTTTTCTTCAAATTTAGCATGCTCAAGAACCAACTTTGTATCTCTGACACTGACATCTTTGAACTCTTTCAGCTCCAAAACGTTTTCAGGAACGTCGCTCACAGTGAGATAGAACCTCTCATCTCTCATGTGTGGCCTATGGAACAGCTTCAAGCCATCCTTCATTCTGACGAAGAACGCATCCTTATCGCTGATCACGAATCCCCTCATTTCTTCTGGCATCCTGCATACACAGAGTTTCCTCCATTTTCCGTTGTCAAAGATCGCCGTAACTGGGAGGGTTCTTTCAACCCTGATCGAAGGATCGAAGTAGTTAACCGTTCTACCGCTGTAAGTTATCAAGATCTTATCATCGATTTCGTAAACCCTTGGATCCTCAACACCCCAAATGTCAAATTTATTGTCTGGATACAGAACTATCTCAGCCGTATAGTGGCAAGCAAACAGGTTGTTGAACAGATCCTTAATCGGAACCCTAAATTCCGCAACCGCACTTGCATACGTGAAGTATCCCAAGACTATTCTGCCATAAACAACCAGTTCCTCCCCATTGACGTTTATAGATGCATTGAAAATAGTTACCGGATTGTCGATCGGATACTTCTTAAGATGAATCTTGTTGGCCGTAATTACACCCCTTCTCTTGACTATGTCAACGGTTTTATTCTCTCTTCTAATGTCCCCCGCCCTACAGATGGGTCTAAACATCTCAATCCCGAATAAGATTGACATTTAAAATATTTACGATTGTTCCTTATGACTTTGATAGACTATAGCAACGAAAGTATTAAATGCTAATTCGATGCAAAGTCTCTGGTATGGGTAGGACAAAGAAGGTAAAGATGGCCGGAAGATTTGGCCCAAGATACGGGCTCAGAATTAGGAGGATGATCGTTAAGATCGAGGAACTTCAAAGGCAGAAGTACGTCTGCAAGAAATGTGGAAAGAAGGCTGTAAAGAGGGTTGGAACGGGAATTTGGGAATGCAAGGCTTGTGGGTACAAGTTCGCTGGAGGTTGCTACGTTCCTTCTACGGCCATTAAGATTCTTGAGCAGATAACCAAGTGAGGAGGTGTCCAAATTGGGCACCTACATATGTTTGGTTTGCGGAGCTGAGGTTGACGTTGATCTGGAGAGAAACCTAATTCAATGCACGAAGTGCGGTAACAGGATTCTGATGAAACCTCGTCCGCCAGCCCTGAAGAAGAGGGTTCCCGCGATATAATATTTTTGATCTTTCAGCTTTTATTGACTTACTTCACCTATTGATGATCAAGCTCAACCAAAAATCAATATATACTGTTTCTAAAGTTTGCTTGGTATGGAGAAGATCAAGCTCGGTTTGGTCGTTGCCGAATTCAACAGAGATATAACGTACATGATGGAGATCCTAGCAAAGGAACATGCAGAATTTTTGGGGGCGGAGATAACGGAGGTTATAAGGGTTCCAGGGGCATTTGACGTTCCGATTGCCGTAAAGAGGATGCTTGAAAAAGGGGACGTTGATGCTGTAGTTACGATAGGTTGCGTTATTGAGGGTGAAACAGAGCACGATGAAGTGGTTGCACAGCATGCAGCGAGGAAAATAATGGATCTAAGCCTTGAATACAACAAGCCAGTAACGTTGGGAATATCTGGCCCAGGAATGGGCAGACTTGCAGCCCAGGAAAGAGTTGATTACGCAAAGAGAGCTGTTGAAGCTGCTGTAAAGCTTGTTAAAAGGCTTAGAGAATATGATAAATCTAAAGAAAAGAAATAATAAAATTTTAAAAATATTTTAAATAATATATCTTACAAAAAGATAAGATTTTTAAACATGCATAAAATAATTTTTGCCGCGATGGTTGAAAGGCTCAGTAAAATTAAACCTTCAGCAACTCTGAGGATCTCAGCAATAGCAAAAGAACTGGCAAGGCAGGGAAAGCCTGTAATTAATATGAGCGTTGGAGAACCTGATTTTGTAACACCAAAACACATCGTTGATGCTGCCATCAAAGCTCTAAATGAGGGAAAAGTATTCTATACACCAACAAGAGGTATTCCAGAACTTTTGGAAGCTATAGCCGAAAAGCTTCAAAATGAGAATAAGATCCCAGCTACTCCAGACAACATCATAGTCACACCTGGAGCTAAGTACGCTATCTTCGAAGCGATTATGGCCACGATAGAGAAGGGAGATGAGGTTATCTTACTCGATCCTTCTTGGGTTAGCTACGAGCCCTGTATTCTGATGGCCGAAGGAAAGCCGATCTGGGTTCCCCATGCAGAGGGATTTGAAGACGCTCCGATTGAGGATTACATCACATCGAAAACCAAGATGATCATAATAAACACACCAAGCAATCCTCTCGGTGTTGTTTATCCTAAAGAGTTTCTGAAAAAGGTTAGAGATCTTGCAGTGGATCACGATGTACTTGTACTTTCGGATGAAATTTATGAAAAAATTATATTTGAAGGGGAGCATATAAGCATAGCATCGTTTGACGATATGTTCGATAGAACAATTACGATCAACGGATTCTCGAAGACCTACGCAATGACCGGATGGCGATTGGGTTACGCCGCAGCGAATGAGGAGATAATAAAGAGCATGAACAAGATCCAGTCCCATTCGGTAAGTCATCCCACATCGTTCGTCCAATACGCCGGAATTGCTGCGTTGAAGAGCGATCAGAGTTTTATTAAGGAGATGGTTGCAGAGTTTAAGGCTAGGAGAGACATCCTCACAAAGGGATTGGATGAACTGGGAATAAATTACGCCCCTCCGAAGGGAGCATTCTACCTGTTTATGGACGTCGGTATGGATGGAGTCAAATTCAGTGAAGAATTCCTAAAAAGGGAGTTTGTGGCCGTAACACCAGGAGAAGCGTTTGGAAGAGCGTACAAGAGTTGGGTGAGGGTTAGCTATGCAACATCCCGAAGCAACATCGAAGAATTCCTAAGAAGACTCGAAAGGTTTATGAAATCATAATTTAATCTTGCTTTATATACCAAATCATGTTTAAAACTCATCATAGGACAGTAGTCTTTAAATACAGTTAAAAATAAAAACATGATCGTTCGAGGGGGGAAGGATGGGCGATGTTTTAATAATAGGAGAGCCAGGAACGGGAAAAACTCGAATGATATTTAACTTTCTACCCGATTTTAAGAGGGTTGTTTGGGTTACTACTATAAAAAGTGCTGAAATTATTAGAAGATCTATTGAGCCCCATTTTGATGTCGATCTTTGGGTTGTTGATACCCATACTTGGGTTAGAAGACCGTCCCACACGGAGAAGGATATCATAGTTAGCAATCCGATAAATTTGAATGAGGTTAGTTTAGCCATCGGCAGAGTTTTGGATTTGGTCGGTAGTAGGTATCTTTTAGCTTTCGATTCTATTTCTGGACTTTTGCTCTATCACGCAACTCAGAGGGTAGTTCATTTTTTGCGCAACATCTTGGTTAGGATTGAGAGTGATAAGGCAAGCGGTATTTTTACACTCGTGAAGAACGCTCACGATATCTATACCGAAACATCTGTAAGTTTGATGTTTTCAAATATAATTGAACTTGAGAGAAGGTTTGACGACAGTGTTAGAAGATATATAAAGCTCATAAAGACCTTCGGTTACGTGGAGCCCGAATTTGCCGAATTTTCGATCGATGCAGAAGGCATACATCTTCCAAAACCGATCGAAGATTTCATAAGAGATCAGCTTAAGAGATCGTTCGCATGATTTTAATATCCGAGAAGATCTATTTTAAACAATGGCCAAGCTTAAGGTCGCAGACTACATGACAAGGAATGTCATAACATTATCGCCCGACGATACCGTTGAAGATGCCATAAATCTGATAGAAAAGACGGGGCACGACGGATTTCCCGTGGTTGATGAAGATAAAAAGGTCATAGGTTACGTTTCCTCGATCGATCTGCTCAGAAAGGATCCAAAGATGAA
>CAZBFC010000210.1:0-7156 GCA_964491095.1 uncultured archaeon
GTTATATCTTTCTCAGTGCTCAATAGTTCCTTCAAAACGTCAACGAGTCTATCAATTTCAACTCTCACTTGCCTGGTTGTGTCTCTGTCTCTTATCGTAACAGTTCTATCCTCAAGTGTCTGATGATCGACAGTTACGCAGAACGGTGTTCCTATTTCATCAAACCTCCTGTACCTTCTACCTATACTACCAGAATCGTCATATTCTGTGTATATTCCAGCATTCCTAAGCATCTCTACGATTTCCAGTGAGACTCTGATGAACTCATCTTTCGATAGTAAGGGCAACACCGCAACCTGCACGGGTGCTAGCCATCTCTTAAGCCTTAGAACCTTTCTTTCCTCTCCATCCACTATATCCTTTTCAAATGAATGTTCGAGTATCGTGTAAGTTATCCTGTCCAAACCGAATGATGGCTCTATTACGTGCGGAATAACCCTTTCACCATGGATCTCCTCTTCTACCTCTTCAATCTTGAAGAACTCATTGCTCACTTCTATTTTTTCACCATCAACATCAACAACAACTTTTTCGACATTCCTATCTTTTATATCAAGCTCTTCAAGTGCTTTTGCAATCGCCTTAGCCTTCTTCTTGTAAATCGGGCCAAGCTTCCTCATATCTGGAATGATCTTAAGCCTCTTAACCTTTATTGGCTCCTTAAATTGAATGAAAACCGTTAAATCTTCTCCGCTGTGTTCCATGTGTTTCCTTAAGTCGTAGTCAGTTCTGTCTGCAATTCCAACGATTTCAATCCATCCGTAGCTGGTTAAAGCTTCAGCATCCCAGCAATCCACAGCGTAATGGGCTCTCTCATCATCTTTATGCTGTCTAAATCTCAGCTTATCATCTTTAATTCCGGCCTTAAGCAAAAATCTTCTCGTCTTTCCTATAAAGTACGCCAAAAGTTCATGTGCAATTATTCCCCTATCTACGGCCTCTCTCAGCGTGATTCTATATTCGTTATCGAACTTATCGACGAGCCAAACAACATCGTTCTCGTAAAGATGAAATTGAGGATGCTTCTTTTCTCTTGGATGTACAAAGAATTCAAGCTCGGCCTGATTGAACTCTCTAAGCCTGATAACACCTTGCCTTGGACTAATCTCGTTTCTATAAGCTCTTCCAATTTGTGCAACTCCGAAGGGAAGTTTACCTCTAAAGTAATCTAAAAGCCTTTTAAATGCTATGAAGATACCTTGTGCCGTTTCCGGTCTTAAATAACCCTTTTTACCCCTGCCTGGGCCTATTGAAGTCGTAAACATCAGATTGAAGTGGAAGGGATCACCAAAACTACCACCGCAATCGCATTTTAAGTTGTAGGTCTCGATTATCTCCTTGACAGCCTCTATAGTGCAATCAGCTTCGATGTTGAGCTTCTCTTTTATGTAGTGATCAGCCCTAAACACCTTTCCACACTTCTGACACTCTATCGCTACATCTGTGAAAGATTCCGCATGGCCGGATGCTATGAAAACTTCTTCAACGTTCACGGTAGGTGTGTCGATCTCAACGGCTCTTTCGTTTATCACGAAAAACTCTCTCCAAAGATTCTCAAGCCTTCTCCTTAATCCGTTACCAAGAGGACCGTAATCGATAAATCCAGCCATACCACCGTATATCTCAAATGATTGCCAAAGGAAACCCCTTCTGATGAGCATTTCCATTAGTTCGCTCATGTCCCTTCGTCTTCACATACTTTTTAAAAGACTTATCGATATGCAGGAATTTGAGAGCTAATGCTAGAAAAATGTTATAGCTATATTTTATAAAAAAATCCGTCAAAATAAGCAAATAAGTTAATTAAATGTTCAAAGAACCCTCAGCCAACCACTTCGCAAAATCTTTCGCGTGATAGGTAATTATCAGATCTGCTCCAGCCCTCTTTATCGAAACCAAGATCTCGTAAACTATCGACTTTTCATCCAACCATCCGTTCATAGCTGCAGCCTTAACCATGCTGTATTCCCCGCTGACGTTGTACGCTGCAGTTGGAACTCCAAATCTATCTTTAACCCTTCTAACGATATCCAAATAAGCCAAGGCCGGTTTGACCATAACGATATCCGCTCCCTCTTTCAAATCCAATTCGACCTCTCTGAGAGCTTCATCGCTGTTGTGGATATCCATCTGATAACTTCTTCTATCTCCAAACTTGTATCCACTTTCCGCAGCTTCTCTGAAAGGCCCATAGAAGCTTGATGCATATTTGGCAGCGTAACTCATTATCGCAACATCTACAAAACCTTCAGCATCTAGCGCATCTCTTATCGCTTTGACCATCCCATCCATCATACCCGATGGAGCAACTATATCCGCTCCAGCCTCTGCATGACTTACAGCAACCTTGCCAAGAATTGGTAAGGTTTCATCGTTCAATATCTTTCCATCTTTAACAACTCCGCAATGTCCATGAGTTGTGTATTCACAAAGACATACATCCGTAACAACTACAGCATCTGGATATTCCTTCTTTATCGATCTGACAGCTCTCTGAATGACTCCGTTCTTTATGTACGCTGAAGAACCGATATCGTCCTTGTAGGATGGTATTCCGAAGAGAATAAACGCCTTTAAACCCAACTCCATAGCCTTTCCAACTTCATCTGCAACATCTTCAACAGGAATTCGATAATATCCAGGCATCGAGCTGATCCTTTTCGGTTCTGAGATGTTTTCATCGACAAAGATTGGCATTATCAGATCGTTGAGGTCAAGCTTCGTTTCTCTGAACAGCGGTCTCAGATGATCTTTTCTCAATCTCCTCAGTCTTAATTTCGGAAACTCCATAATCCTCTCCTCCGAATAGATATTCCACAGCTTCAATTATATCTACCCTACCGTTCCTTGCCGCCTCTCTAAGTCTGACTGTAGGCTTTCTTAAGAATTTCTTAACAAACGATTTAACAAAATCTTCTATGATCGGTATCGCTCTTTCATCGATTCCAAACTTTGCGGAGAGTTTGTTAAATAATTCTCTAATTTCCTCATCCTTAACCTCCTCAGCTGCCAGATACATCAGACTTATAGCTTTCCTAGCCCTCAAATCTTTAAGCAAATCCTTAAGATGTTCAAGTTCCTCCTTGATGATCTTCTCAGCTTTCTCAGCCTCCTTAAGTCTTCTCTTTAAGTTCTCTTCTGCGATCATCCTTAAATCGTCGATCGTATACAATGTTACTCCTTCAACATCTGCGACACTCTCCTCGACATCCCTTGGCAAAGCTATGTCGATGATTAGAAGTGGCTTGTTTCTATTCTTCATTACATTCTCGATCATATCTTTGGTTATTATGTAGTGGGGGGCAGATGTAGCTGAAATTACGATATCGCACTCTTTGATCCACTTCTCAAGCTCTTCAAACCTTACAGCCCTGCCACCTACTTCTTTTGCCAGTTTTTCACCTCTTTCAAACGTTCTGTTTGCGATGTAGATCTCAGCTTTACCCATGAGAGATCTTGCAACCAAAGATCCCATCTCTCCAGCACCGATAATTAGAACCTTCTTACCCTTCAACCCGAATGTTTTCTCGGCAAGCTCTACCGCAGCAGAGCCGATTGAAACAGATCCCTTATTAATTTTCGTAAGTCTCCTAACCTTCGTTCCAACGTGGATAGCCTTTCTAAAAACGACATCTAAAATTTCACCAATTCCACCATGTTTCTTACTTATATGATAAAAGTCTCTGACCTGACCCAAAATTTGATCTTCACCAATTATCATCGATTCTAAACCAGAAGCAACCCTTAAAAGATGTTCGAGGCATCTGTCACCTTTATAGATGTCTAAAATCCTTTGAGAGACACCCATCTCACTTGCAAACTCTCTGAGCATCTCTTCGGTTTTCTTACCAACTACATAAACCTCAACTCTGTTGCACGTAAAAAGGAGAGCACATTCTTTAATATCTGGATATGATAATATACGTCTGATAAGTGATCCACAATCACCATGCCAGGCCTTTTCAATTTCTTTGATTGATGCCTTCTTGTGAGATATTACTAGACTTGCAATTTCCATTCTTTCACCTCTTGATAGCTTAGCTATCGACTTTATAACATTTAGGATTTTCTCCCGTTAACCATTTTGTTGCATAATAATATAATATATCAACGATCAATCTAACGCAAAAGATTTTAAAAACGCTTTGTTTAATTATTGTTGAGCCGGGGTTGCAGAGTGGTACTGCGCCGGCCTTGAGAGCCGGTGCCCGCAAGGGCTCCTGGGTTCGAATCCCAGCCCCGGCGCTCTGTATCACTCACAACTTCTTTAAAGTATTTGTAGTAGTCTAACAAGGTTTGAGCTTTAAACTCCTGATCTTTGTTTTCTTTTTACACCATAACGGGAATCTAAGAGATATTCATTCTCCAAATGATAAAGTTATAGTGTTAATCTTTCTTTTTAGTTATAAAGTTATATTTCTATTGAAAAATTTTATATCCTAATATCTAAGATAATTCTTTAGAGAGACTACCCGATAGATTACCACTGGGGTAGCTTATACGTTAACCTAAAAATACTTACAAACCTTTTCACTTGGTGTGCTCAGTTATTGAAGTAAGATGTAGGAGGTAAATCTATGAACGATTGGGAGGAGTTTGACAAGATAGTCAGAGAGGTTTTTGCTCCAGTATACCCTGTAATTGCAAGGAAAATAGTTGAGATTGCCGGAATAAGGGAGGGAACTTGCATCGATATAGGAACTGGAACCGGAGCGTTGGCAATTGCAATTGCCAAGATAACAAATCTAAAGGTTTATGCCTTGGATATCTCGAGAAAAGCATTGGAGATCGTGGAGAGACATATTAAAAAGGAGAAGTTAGATAGTAGAATAGTTCCGGTTTTGGGGGATGTGCATAATATGCCGTTTAAGAGTAATGTTATCGATTTAATCGTCAGTCGAGGCTCTGTATCGTTCTGGGAGGATAAGGTAAAAGCCTTTAAGGAGATCTATCGAGTCCTAAGGTTTGGAGGGATTGCATTTATAGGTGGGGGATTTGGAACAAAAGAACTAAAAGAAAGGATTTTAGAGGAAATGAAGAAAAGAAATCCAGAATGGATCAATGAAAGAGGAAAAACGAGACGTATAAAAAAGGATATCGATAAGATCCTGAGCAACGCAAAAATTCGAAGCTATGAGATAATAGATGATGAAGCGAACTTTTGGATTGTTATTAAAAAGTTAAATGTTAAGTAAAACCTATACATTTATTCAATCAGTCCCGACCATCCTCTTTTAATAAAAACGTCTATGTTGGCAAACAGATAGTCCACGAATTTCTTAGCTTCTTCCTTTTCGCTCAAAGTAGCTACGTAAACATCCATAGCGTAGTCATCGATTGGAATAATTTTCAGCCTTTCTTCATCGATCGAATCTCTCCATAGAATCGTTGCATCAGCCTTTCCGCTCAAAACATCTTTAACCAAATCTGTAGGCAAGCTGTAAATCACATTAGCTTCTATGCACGATTTCTCGATTATTCTTATCCCCAAGCATCCACCTGAAATGGGATGCATTTCGGGATTTATCAAAGCCAATCTTTTCCCCTTCAGATCCTCAAGCGATGAAATGTTGCTATCTGATCGAGCTACGATGACAGGAACTCTTCTCAAGAACGGTCTGCAATCTCTTATCAAATTCGAAAGCTTAAGGATCAGTATTGGACTGACACTGAAGAGTTCATATCGTATGGGAGCTATAATCACATCACAACATTCCGCAAAATTCACAATCTTCTTATAACTCGTAAATATCAGGTTTATTGGGATTTCAGTCTCATTTGAAAAATTCTTCGCTAGTTCCGTAAGAGGATCCTTAAAACCCTTCCCAGCTACAACATTGACTGTCATTTCTGAGTGTTATTTACTCCATATTATTGATATTTTTTATTATGATATTTTATGACTGGCCTCTAATTGGATTAAGTCCCAATTCTTCTGAATGGTGTTCCCATTGATAATGCCTATAGACTGTCGCTAGTGATGTAATAACTCAGTGTTCTGCAAATAACAACTTGGTTTCCTTCAATCAAAGAGTTCGTAATGATGGAAGAGATAACATCAAATTGTGAGAAACAAATCTATATTTTAGATTCCAGGAGCTGGTAGTTGGGGTTGTAAAGTGGAAAAGAGCTTGAATACTTGCTCATAATCAATATCAAAGAAATCTCATGAAATTTTTTTATGTTATACTAGTACGTACTATATTTTTGGATAGAGTTAAAGCTTATTAGTTTAGCAATAAAAGTAGTTCCAAATCTTATACGTGATGTCATCTTGCAAATTCCTTTGAAGGTAAGATCAAGCTTGAATACCATTAGATCGGTTATAGTATACCAAGTAGATCTCTCAGATAAACGGGTAACAGTTCTAGCAGAGATACGTAACCTACGATGCTTTCATCCCTTTCAACGAAGACTCTAGTTATCTTAATACCTTTCGAGCATTCTCAGTACTTCATCTATGGGTGTGTATTCTTTCACGGTGATTAGTGGTTTTGATGATATTTCTAAAGCTCTAGTAACTCTTGGATCCAATCCATTTGCTAAACATCTTAAAACGACATCTCTTAGTGTTACTACCCCTGAAGGTTCTCCATCCTCCATTACTACCAGAGCTCCAATCTGTTTAAGTACAACCTTTTCTATAGCCTTCAAGACCGTTGCATCCGAATCGATGAACTCAATCCTCTTACACATCACATCGGCTACAAATTTGCCATCAAAGTCGGTATTGACATCAAAATATATAAAATTTCTGTAATAATAAAATAATTTTAATTACTTAATAACTATTCAATACATCGGAAACTTTAAGACTGGTCTAAATACACCCTTAATATTGGACACAGGAGTACAGCGTTCTAGTATTGATGTTTCACAATTTCTTCAAGCCACCTGGGAAGGGTAAAAGCTGCAACATGCACATCTGGCGTGTAGTACACGGTTTCAATTCTTCTCTCTTTAAATCTATCTCTTATTATATTTAAATCGAGTTCGATCTTTTTACTGTTTGATCCTATCAAGTAGCTCCAAAGTCCCATCGGATAGGTTGGAACGAATCCGACGTAAATTTTCCTCTCCTTAAACTTAGCATTCTTCAAGATTGCTTCGAAATACTCACGCTGAATAAATGGAGACTGACTTTGTGTAACGAAGT
>CAZBFC010000211.1:0-16656 GCA_964491095.1 uncultured archaeon
TCTGAAGATCTTTGGACTTCTTCCTGTACGCCATCTGGTCGAGATAGAACGGACACCTTTCATTGTAGAATTCCCAAGCCCTCTCATTGACAGCGACAGCAGCCAAGCCTGGAGGAGCCCCTAGACACTTTTGAGAACCGACTACTGCAACATCTATTCCCCACTCGTCCATCCTAACCTCATCTCCACCAACGCTGGTGATACCATCCATTATAACGAGTGCATCGTACCTCTTTGCCATCTTGGCTATCTCCTTGGCAGGATTCAGGATGCCAGTCGATGTTTCGTTGTGAACGAAGGCAACAGCTTCTGACCCTTCAGCAAGAGACTTCTCGACAGCATCGAGGTCTATGGATGTTCCCCACTCGAATCTCAGTGCATCTACTTCCGTGTAACGCTGTGCAATTCTGACGAATCTATCTCCGAATTTCCCGTTGTCTATGCACGTAATTCGCTTGACCTTGGAGAAAGAGGCTATCGCAGCCTCCATTCCAGCTGTTCCAGAGCCTGAGATTATGAAGACATCATGCTTCGTTCCGAAGCACCGCTTTAGCATCTCGATGCAGTATTCCATTATCTCTGAGAAGTCCTTGGTTCTGTGCCCTATCATCTGCCTTGCCATCGCCCGAATGATTCGTTCGTGCAGTTGCACCGGCCCGGGGATCATGAGGAGATCCATAGGCTGAGGATGGATGGACGTTTTATAACGATTTTCGATAGCAGATCAAGTTCAATTTGTTCTGTGCAAGCAATAACACCAAAAAGGGGAGGTCATCCGATAAACGATAGGTGGTATTCAAATATCTGAACGGTTAAAGCTTATAAATTCTTACGTAGTCCACTCCGAGCCCATCCAACATCGAAGATGCGAAGATCCTCAGCTCTCCCCTTATACCCTTCAACCTCAGCTTCATACTTCCAGCGAATTTTCCGTCTATATAAAAGCTTGTGTTTCCATTATCATCTACATCTATCGATAAGTCATGCCAACCGATCTCTATTCCTCTATCGATTCGATCCCAGCAGAACTTTCCGAATCTACCAGTTTCGTTCAGACATACCGTGCTCATGTAGAGTGACACCTTTCCCTCTTCCATGTCGAACATGATTTCGAGGTTGTCGCCACCGTTAAAACCGAAGCTCAAAATTCCGTAGCATGTATGGGGGAGGTACATCCCGACATCCATTCTGAACGGTGGCTTTATCCTTATCTCATCTTTATACTTAACAACGGAGTCTTTCAACACTAGAACACCCGATCTTCCATTAAACCGATCGACGATCTTGGCATATCCTGCCGACTCTCTTTTTTCAACACTCCAATTGTTTAAAGAGTTGAAATCCTCCACAAGCCATAACAAGTTCTCCTTAAAGCCGTATCTTAGATCGTACAACGTATCCTTCGAGATCTCGTAGCCAACATCGAGTAAGATCTTAAACCTCACATTCTCAAGCTTATCCATCGGAACTCCATAGATCGAAACGTCAACCCTGTAGACACCGGGAGGTAGATCAACCGTATCGTTCCAGACTACTACACCATCCACATTCCTGGCAACTCTCTCAACACCTTCCCCAGTTATTCTGACGATACAGGACACCCAATCAGGAGCTTTTCCAATCGAACCCTTTACCTCATAAAGGAATTTGCCGCATTCAAATTTTAGGCGGGTTATGTTCTTGGTTGCATCTATTATCAAAGATCTCCTGAATTCGAAGGGTTTGTTCGGTGTCAAATCTCCGCATGCTTCGAAGATCAGAATGAAATGCCGTTTCAGAGAACCATCCGATTTCATCAGCTTATCCAATGAGAGGTAGCAGACTCCAGATGAATTCACGATAACTTCTCTATACCTTGCATAAATTGGCTCACCGAATACGTATGCTACGGTTACATTCTCCTCCCTGATCTTTACCTCCCTCAATTGACCGTTTAAAATCAGCAGTGAAACGAAGGCTAAAGCTACGGTAAAACAGATAAATATCTTTTTGTTCATACCGATCGTCCGTTTGGATGATATTTAATTCTTTATGTAAGATGATGGGCGGGGGCAAGAGGGTTTGGAGGATGTGCGGGTCGCCCGTATCAGCTCCTCATCTTGAAATCAGAGCCTAACCCCCAGCGACCCATTTAATGTAACGCTTAGGTGGATATAAGTGTTGTGCTAAGGGCTTGTATATTTAAAACCGTTTGAACGCTTTTCCATCTGACTGGCCAGCCTGCCTTAGCGAATACATCATCAAAGGCTATTTCAAACAGATGTAGACATTTTGGAAAGCAAAAATTATCGAAAAGATTTTAAGTTTTTACATTCATCGCAATATGACATGAGTGAAGCCAAACAGCTGGCGATTGTGCTCATCCTAACGGTATCGATTGCAGCTTTGGGAATCTACCTTGCCAACGTTCTAACCGGTCAAACCTTCGCAGATCTAACGGCAGATTACACGGCCAAGATAACCATCGACAAGAATCTAACACTCATCGAGGATTACGTTTACCACGTTAAAAGGTCAAAGTACAGGATGTTGTTCAGAGTTTGGAGGGCTCCGATGATAGTTGAGGGAAGCAACATCAGATTGAATTCACCGCACATAGTGCTCATCGATGCAAAGGCTGAGGGTACAACCTACGCAAAAGATCACTTCGGCAACGTATTCGTATGGGGTGGTGATGGTTACGCGAGATACCTCGTAGAGACCAAGGCCGAGAGAAACGAGGTCGGTTTTATAAGATCACATTTTCTTCCTGGAAGCTACGAGGCGACGTACAAGTTTAAGATTCTCCCGCCAATAGAGAGTGATGGCAGATTCGATCACATCAACTTGAAGCTCGCCGACGTGCACGTGCCCTATTCAAAGGTGAAGATAATCGTGGATGATCCTCACAACGCAATGGTGAAGCTCTATCCGCACATGGTAAGCTTCGATGTACATAGGGAGGGTACTAAATGGATAATCGAAGGATCTGCTCCGGCAAACAGTCTCGTGGAGTTGGAGATGCTGCTGAAACCCAACGTGGTAAAAGGATACGTCACAAAGGTCGATGATGTCGTAGGTAAAACCGAGCGGGCAAATACCATGTACTATCTTACAAAAAACATCGCCGATGCTTTGAGGTACATTTTAACGGCTTTAGTGTTGGCGTTTCCGATATTTGTGATCTACTTATACAACAAGTACGGTAAGGAGAGATCATTCACCGTTCCAGAGTTTCTAAGCTTTGTACCCAAAAAGAGAAAACCCTGGATCGTAAATCTGGTCTTCAAGGGTGACGCCTTTAGGTTCGATAAGGATGGCTTCTATGCAACGCTTTTGGATCTGCAGAGGAGAGGTTTCATAGAGATCGAGCCCTACGATAAGAAGGAGCTTAGGATAAGGATTCTAAGATCTGATAGTGATGATAGGTATGAAAGGGCTGTGCTCGAATTTCTTACGAGATTCTCAGAAAACCGTGTGTTCGATACGAAGAGAATTAAGGATATCGTGAAAAAGGACAGAAATGAGGCGTTGGCACTTTCAAACTGGCTCGACATCGTGATGAACTACAACTTTCCAAAGATATCAAAGGAATTCGTAGATACGACCGGTAAAAGTGTATTCGGAAAGTTATCGCTCGTAGCTTTGATAGCTGTAGTTCTATCGTTGATCTTTATCCTTCCGTTTGCATCCATTCATCCTCCAATCGCACAGTGTCCGATCCTTCTGCTCACACTGCTTGGGCAATCGCTCGCATGCTATCTGGCACCGTCGCAACTATTCGGAAGATGGAAGGAGGAATTCTACAAAGAAAAATTGGAATGGGATGCTTTCAAGAGATTTCTATCTGATATGGCGATGATAAAGAAATATGCTCCGAAGGATCTGGCAATCTGGAAGGATTGGCTTATCTACGGTACGGCTTTGGGTGTTGGCGAGAACGTCGTCAAGGCTATGAACAGTTTAAACATAAGTATTCCAGAGATCTCGACGTTTTACGGCTTTGCCACATTTCATAGCATCAGGACAACGGCTGCCAAAGCATCCGGTGGCGGATTCGGAGGATTTAGTGGTGGATTTGGGGCCGGTGGAGGGTTTGGTGGTGGAGGAGCCGGTGGAAGGTAAAGCTTTTTAATGAAGAGCCGGAGGTGTTCGTATGTTCAATCCGATCCTGATCCTCATAGCGGGATTTTTAATCGTGATCGTAGGGTTTGCGGTTGTCATCATTACAAACTACAACAGGTTCCAGCAGTTGAAAAACGGAGCAGAAGCTACTTTGGGTCAGATAAAGGTTGCCTTAAAGAAGAGACTGGACATGCTCAACGAGTTGCTTGAATCTGTGCAGAGCTATGCGAGGTTTGAGAGGGAAACGCTCGAAAGCATAACCAGGATGAGAACGGAAGTTCTAAAGGTCAGTTCACCCGAAGACATCCAGAAGATAGATAGAGAATCCAGAAGGATCCTCGGTAACATACTCGTTGCCGTTGAGAACTATCCCGACTTAAAGACATCCCAAACCGTCCAAAAGCTTATGGACGCCGTTAGGGAGGTGGAGGACGAGATAGCAAGACATCGATACACGTACAACAACATAGTGCAGGAGTTCAACACGAAGATAGACACGTTCCCATCGAACATCGTAGCTGGCATCTTCGGTTTCAGAAAGATGAACTACCTACAGTTTGAGGAGGAGATCACAAGGAGACCTGAACTCAGATGGAGCATTTAAAATACGTACTCTACCCTACCCTCAAATTTTTTCGGCTGCGAATAGAAGGCGCAACCCACACACCTATCGCTCCCGTAACCTATAACCTCACAACAAAATCTGCAGACGTAGAATCCGTATATCTTGCATCTCTCTATCCTCGTCTGCTCTCTTGAAATTCCACATATTTTGCATACGTTCTTCAACCTCTCAGCCTCCCTACACCATCTCTCTATCTGTTTTCTGTTCTCTATGTAGATGTTCTCCCACTCGCTCTTCTTAGCAAACCTTAATGCTTTCCTCAATTTGTCTATGATCTCCTTTGTTCTGATAACAGTCTTTATGACGAGTTTTTCGTTGTCGAATACACAACAGAAGGTATAGTTGGACGTAACGACCTTGATGTCCCTTCTGCCATGAATAACGAAACCGTCCCTAAGCACACTCTCAACTACGTTTAAGCTTACTCTCGACTCCGGCCTCTTTTCAACCCTCTCAAACAGTCTTTCAAAAGCGTGCTTCGTTAGGATTACGCTGAGCATCAACCCGCTTCAAGCAACTCTATGCCATCTTCGGTCAACCTGAGCTTACCATCCTTCTCAACAACGAATCCATTTGCAATTAACCAATCCAGGTTGAATTTAAGCTGGAAATCTGATAATCCAAGCTCTTCTTTAATCTCCTCTCTCGTTTTTCCGTGAATTCCGATGCATGCGATGATCTTCCTTCTTATGGGATTCATCGATGCTTTGAATAGTCTCTCATGATGCTCCCTATCCCTAACCTTTTCGGGCATGATCGATTGTATCTGTAAGATCATAAATCATTTACCCAACTGTTCCCCAATTATCCTATCCAACTCCCTCAGAAACTCCTCCTCAGCACCTCTTGGAATCGTGGCCCCGGCTGCAATGCTGTGTCCGCCACCTTGCCCGCCAACCTTCGCTGCAGCGATCTTTATGGCCTTGGCAAGATGTACACCTCTCTCAACCAGCCTCTGCGTTGCCCTAGCAGAAACCTTCACACCCTCATCGCAGTAGGCGAAGGCGACTATGGGTTTATCCAAATTGGCCTTTGAGAAGCACATCCCCGCAACTATTCCCACTATGGTATCCAGGATCTCGTTTCCAGCATGGAAGTACTGGATGTTCTCCAATTCAACTATCCCGATCTCGTCCACCAACTTCAGGCCATTGGAGAGATTCTTTCTGTGATTTCTGAGCAAGGTTCTAGCCTTTCTAAAGGCCTCATCCCTATCCCCCAGGCACACCTTAAGCCCCACATCGCAGTAGCCGTATCTCGCCGTAGCGTTCAGAAGTGTTGAGTACTCCGTCGCATCCCTCAACTCTGTTCCTTCCTCCTCGTGCAGAAGTATGTAGGTTTCGCCGACGAGCCTCTTTATGAGCTTTATGGGCATCCCTGCTTCGATGCATATCTTTACGAGCTCCGAAATAACTATTCTCTTCTCTTCAGGCGTTAGATCGATCCACCTTCTCCAAAGATCTCCCTCCTTCAGCGGAATACCCAAGCTCTCGAAGAACTCTATCGCACCCTTCTCGTTTCCGCTTATCCCCGGCAGATAGGGATCGAACGTGTATTCAAGCATCTTGTAAATGGGACGGGTCTGCTTGCCAAAGAACCTCAGATCCCTAACAACCTTGATGAACTTCCCCTCAACAGCCTCCTCCAAAATTTTACGATTCAAACCCAGAAGTTTACCCTCTCTGGAATCCTGTAAATCGCCCACAGCCCCAACTATCGCAATTGAAACGAGATCGTAGTTGAATCCCAGGTATTTCGCAACCAGATACGTCGTGGTAGCTCCGCACAGATCGTAAGTTCCATCGTAACCGAAATCGTGAGGATTCAGTTGATATCTGTAATAGCAGTTGGCCGGAGTATGGTGATCGGTAATTACGCAATCTATGTCGTACTTCAGGATCAAATCGAGAGCTCCACTTCCCAAGTCGGTAAACCAAACAAATCTGTTGGCATTCGCCAATTCATCGATAAATTTGGAGTCCAAATTTTTTATGAAGACTATATCGCACTCTATTCCAGCTCTATTTAAAGATTCAAGCGCTATGGCTCCAGATGTTATTCCATCGGCATCTATGTGAGTTACGATCAGCACGTCATCCTGCCTCTTTAAGAGCTCTGCGATCTCTTTTGCTCTTTTGAGAATTTCGAGCATTGAGAATATCTACAACTCCTTGCTAAAAAGCATATTGGAAAGAAATTTAAACGGAGATGGAGTTGTAACAACTATGGAAGAAATCGAATTTGAATGTCCCGTTTGTGACGACGGAAAAAAGCACAAAGCAATAGTTTTACGAAAGGCCAAAAGTGATAAGAAGAATAGGGAAATACTTGAGGTAAAATGCCTGGATTGTGGAAGGGTTGGCAGGATAATAAAACTTGGAGATATAGATGCTGAGATATACGACTTTCCTCCACCAGAAGAAGGTTAGCCCAAACTTCTTGGCAATCCTTCTCTGGCTCCAACCTTCCTTATGCAGAGCGAAGCTACATAGTTACCCAATTTTCCACATTCTTCCAAATCCTTACCCTTAAGGTAACCGTACAAGAATCCGGCGTTGAACGCATCTCCGGCTCCGGTGGTATCGACGACTTCAACCCTAAAGGCCGGAATCTCGAGCTCGATCTCACCGTCCGTTATGTAGCAACCCCTCTCGCCAAGTTTAACGACCACGATATCAACGCCCATATTTAGAACTTCGTACGCTCCTTCTTTATAGCTCAATCCGGTCAGGATCTCCATTTCGATAGCGTTTGGCATGAATACGGTCGTATGTTTTATTATATCCTTCAAATCATTTAAACCCCTTTCAGCGTAAACAGCTCCGGGATCAAAGCTTACAATTCCATCAAACTCTTTAACAAGCTTCTTTTGCGATTTAAACGATTCTTCACTAAGCTTACATATGAAGGATGTGAGATGTAGCAGCCTGAACTTGGAAACGTAATCCAGATCGATCTCATCAAACCTTATGGTATCGTTGACACCGGGATCTACCAATATTGCCCTGTTTCCATAGTCATCCACAAAGATAAGAGCGTTTCCACTTCTTCCCTCGGCCCTGATAACATGATAGGTGTCAACACCTTCACTTCTCAAATCTTTCAGCAGAAAATCACCGTCGGCATCGTTTCCAACCTTTCCGATGTATCCCGTTTCCAAGCCCAGCCTCGACAACCCGACTATGGTGTTTGAAGCCGAACCACCTGCGAAGATCTTAACATCCTTAACAAAGGCTTCCTCCTCAGCCTTTGGAATTTTATTTACAAGATAAATTTTATCCACGTTCAATGCTCCGAAGCCTATTGCATCCATGTTCCCTTTTTTAGCAATAACAATTTATATTTTGTTGCCAAGTTTCAATCATGGGTGTGATAATTATCAACTTCAAAGCCTACGCGGAGGGATTCGGAAAGAGGGGTTACGAAATAGCTAAAGCCGCTGAAGAGGTGGCGAGTAAGGTAGATGATTACATAGCAATTGCCCCCACATTCTTGGATCTGGCAGAATTTGCGAAGCTCAACATCGATGTGTATGCACAGCATGTGGATGCCGTAGAATTTGGAAGCCACACAGGCAGAATAACGGCTGAGATGATAAAGGAAGTCGGAGCTAAGGGAAGTCTGATAAATCACAGCGAAAGAAGACTCAGGCTTGCGGACATAGAATTCCTCGTGAGCAAATTCAAGAAGTTGGGATTGATTTCAGTCGTATGCACGAACAACGTCGCAACGACCAAAGCAGCTGCAGCCTTAGATCCAGATTACGTGGCAGTTGAACCGCCGGAGTTGATCGGAACTGGAATTCCGGTAAGCAAGGCTGAGCCTGAAGTAGTGGAAGGTGCAGTGAAAGCCGCCAAGGATGTGAATCCCAACGTCAAGGTGCTGTGTGGAGCTGGAATTACGAATCATGAAGATTATGTTGCTGCTTTGGATTTGGGAGCTGAGGGAGTTTTGCTTGCGAGTGGGATTGTAAAGTCGAAAGATCCGAAGAAGGCTTTGGAAGAACTCGTGGGTCTTAGATGATCAAAAAGGAAAATTTTTTACTTTTAATCGTTACAAATTTAAGTGTATGAAGGCAAACGAAACTGCGATTTTGCTTATAGAGTTTCAAAAGGAGTTTTGCTCTGAAGATGGAATTCTTCATGGACTTGTAAAGGATCAGCTTAAGGATGTAATACCAAGAACGGTTAAACTTGTCGAGGAAGCCAGAAAGAAGGGTTGCCTAATCGTCCACATACCCATATCGTTCAGTGAGGATTACAGAGAGCTTGGCAACCCAACCGGAATTCTAAAGGCTGTAGTTGATAGCGGTGCGTTCAAGAAAGGCTCGAAGGGTGTTGAATGGGTAGACGAGCTAAAGCCTGCCCCAGAGGATATTGTGGTTGAAGGTAAGAAGACTATAGGAGCGTTCGCTTCCACAAATTTAGACTTCATTCTGAGGAGTAGGGGTATAAAAAACGTAGCGGTTACAGGCTTCATAACGAACTTCTGTGTCGAATCCACTGTTAGAGAAGCATACGACAGAGGTTACAGGGTTATCGTGATCAAAGACTGCACCGTGGCGAGATCGGAGGAGGAGCAGAGGTTCGCTGAGGAGAAGATATTTCCGGCGTTTGGAGAGGTTCTAACACATGAAGAATTTTTAAATAAGTTAGATTGATTTTTATATACAATTTTTTCTAGGTCGAAAGATGCTTATACAATACTGACATACAGATATCGATGAGCTTAACGTTTCGGGAGTTTGCAGAATTCTGCTCAATCTTGGAAAGAATATCCTCAACCCTTGAGATGACTGCAAGAATAGCCACGTTTATCAAGAAGATAAAGGATGATGACGATCTTTACAACGTAATCCTATTCTTGATGGGTCAGGTTTACCCGACCTGGGATGAGAGGGAACTCGGAGTTGGAGTGGGACTTATATACGAAGCTCTGAAGGTCGTAAGCGGTGTCGATAAGAGAAAGATCGAGCAACTCGTGAAGGAATATGGAGATCTTGGCTTAGCTGCAGAGAAGCTAATGAAGGGCAAATCTCAGATGACTCTCTTTGCTGAAGAGCTCACAATTGCAAAGGTCAGAGAAATATTCGACAAGATAGCTTCACTTGTAGGTGAGGGAAGCCAGAAGAGGAAGATCATGCTGCTGACAGATCTCTACGTTTCGGCAACGCCCATTGAGGCGAGGTATCTCACAAGGCTGATCCTAGGTGAGATGAGGCTCGGTGTCGGAGAGGGAATAATCAGGGATGCGATAGCGAGGGCTTGGCTTGTGGATGCCGAGCTAGTTGAGAGGGCATACATGATTACGAACGATTTGGGAAGGGTGGCAGTTGTAGCTAAAAACAAGGGTAAGGAGGGCCTTAAGGAGCTCAAGATAGAACTGCACGTACCGGTTAGGATGATGCTCGCCCAGGTTGCCGAAAGCATAGATGAAGCCATAAGGGAGATGAAGAGAGTAGCTGTGGAATGGAAGTTCGATGGAAGTAGAGTTCAAGTTCACTGGGGTAACGGAAAGGTTACGATATACTCGAGGAGACTGGAAAACGTCACGAGAGCTTTGCCGGAGATAGTTGATGCCGTTAAAAAGTGCGTTAAAGAGGGTGTAATTTTGGATGGTGAGGTTATAGCCGTGAAAGACGGAAAGCCTATGCCCTTCCAGCACGTCCTTAGGCGTTTCAGAAGGAAGCACGAGATCACAAAGGTGATGGGCGAGATATCTCTGATCGTCTACTTCTTCGACATCCTATACAACGACGGCGAGGTGATAGATCTTCCACTTGAAGAAAGGAGAAAGATACTCGAATCCGTGATCAAGGAGAACGAGATAGTTAAGATTGCAAAGCAAATTGTTACGAACAAGAAGGATGAGATCGAAGCTGTATTCAAAGAGGCTTTGGAGGCCGGACACGAGGGTGCAATGCTGAAGAACCCAAGTTCACCGTACATTCCGGGCAAGAGAGGGAAGCACTGGCTCAAGCTCAAGGAGGTTATGGAAACTCTGGATCTCGTGGTTATAGGCGGTGAATGGGGAGAGGGAAGGAGGAGCCATCTCATAAGTTCGTTCGAATTGGCCTGCAGAGATGCCGTAACGGGTAAGCTGTTACCAATTGGGAAAGTGGGAACGGGCTTTACGGATGAAGATCTGGAGGAACTTACGAAGCTATTCAAGCCGCTCATAATCTACGAAGACGGAAAGACGGTCAAATTCCAGCCTAAAATTGTCTTTGAGGTAGCCTATCAGGAGATCCAGAAGAGTCCGAAGTACGAAAGCGGATACGCTTTAAGATTTCCTCGTTTCATAAGGATTAGAGACGATAAAAGCCCGGAGGAGGCGGATACGATCGAAAGGGTTGCAAGGCTATATGAAAGCCAGTTCAAGAAGAAGACCGTAGCTTAAAAAATTATTCAGATAGGAACTCCTCTAGGTTGTCCTTGTTCACTTCGAAGAGCTTAACAACCTTTCCTGTGTCGAAGTAGTACTTGGCTCCAATGATCACCAATTCACCCTTTTCAACAAGCTCCCTTGTAACGTTGCTGTTCTGCAGGATCTTCTTTGTTACGAGCTTAACGTTCTCATTCACAGCCTCCTCGATAAGCTCCTTGCCAGTCTTTCCGGTCTTCTCTGCCTCCTCAACTGCCGGCTTTATCTCTTCGATTATGCTGCATATGTTTCCTTCCTTACACTCTTCGCCCGAAGTGACTGCCTGAACTGTAGCTGTCACCGCTCCACAGCTCTGATGACCCAAGACGACAAGTATGGGCGTGTGCAGATGCTCAACACCGTATTCGATCGATCCCAAAACCACGGGCTCAACCACGTTGCCAGCAGTTCTGATTACGAATATGTCACCGATACCCTGATCGAAGATGATTTCGGGACAAACTCTTGAGTCCGAGCACGTGATCACCGTGGCAAATGGATGCTGACCAGCTAAATTCTCAATTCTCTCAGCCGTAAGGTTTCTTGGGGCTCTTTCACCATTAACAAACCTTTCGTTACCTTTCATCAATTCATTCCAAGCTTCTTCGGCCGTCCTGATCTCAGGTCTCTCGTAAGGAGTGACGGTCGGTTTAACCTCGCTTACCTTTTCTGTGGGGGTTTCACTAGGTTTAACTTCCTGAGTTCCAGTGCAACCGGCTAATAGCAACGCTACCAGAAGCAGAGGTAGTACGTACCACCACCTCATCATCATACCAAAAAGTAAAAATAATATTTAATAGTTGTGAATTAGGTATGCCGAAAAATTATATGTTTACAAAAACTGTTAAAATAGTCAGGACTATATCCAAATCATGCAACCGATCAGAATCGTAACTCCACCCCTTATGGCGAACGCTTACCTTCTGATCGACGAAAGACCGAGTTTGATCGATGTTGGAGGAGATTCCTCGTTCATAGTTAAAGCCGTTAGCAAGCACATAAATCCAAGAGAGATAGAATACGTATTCCTAACCCATTCGCATTTCGATCATGCTATGGCATCTGTCGATCTTAAACGTTGGTTCGGCTGCAAGATCGTCATGCATGAGAAAGAGTTCGAATTGCTCAAAAGCGGTTACACACTGTTCGGCTACAGATTCTACGTTGAGCCCGATATACTTGTGAGGGGAGGAGAGGTATTCGATTTGGGAGAAATAGAGCTTGAGGTAATTCATACTCCTGGGCATACTCCTGGAAGTGTATGCTACTACGAACCGAATAGGAAGTGGCTCTTCAGCGGGGATACAGTCTTCGCACACGGAGCATTTGGAAGGGTAGATCTGCCGGGCGGGAACAAATTTGAACTCATGATGTCCCTTCAAAAACTCGCCCAGCTAGAAGTTGAGAAACTCTATCCGGGACATGAGGATGTGATCGAGAAGAACGCAAAGGAGCACATCCTTAAAGCCATCGAGATCGCCAAGCTGATCCTCTAGCAAACGTTTAAGTATGAGTTGGGAGAGGTTAGATTATGCATGTAAAGATCAAAAACTGGCGATGCATCAAAGAGATCGAGTTTGATTTGAGTAGGATTAATATATTCTTAGGACAGAACGCTACTGGAAAGTCAAGCTTGGCTTATGCTTTGTATTTCTTTTCAAAATCACAAAGATTAGATGTTAAAAAGACCTTGAGTATGCTCTATGATAGCGCAAAAAGAGTAGTAAGGATTGAGAATGGCAGATCATGTTATCCAAGTGAAATATCGATTGATAATTCCTTTTTTGTTAGAATTATTGAGGAGGATTGGTTTGGTCCCAAAATTGAAAGATCTGAAAAAAGCCCTTGGGAGGAGGAATATTTACTGCCATCAACAAGAGTTGCTTATATCCAAATTCTTAGTACTCTACAAAAACACATTAGTGAGCAAATCTCCGATTTAACAGAACTAGCAAAAAAATTTAAGTACGAAATTGAGAGGATACCACTACCAAATACTGCAAAGACTTTTCTTTCAGACTTAGATACTGCCATAAATAAATCCCAGTTAACAATAGTAGATAACACAGGATATGCTATAGAAATAAAGCTCCTGATGCCCTATCTTATGTTCAAAGTATCAGATAAGTTTATAGATTTAAAGTTGTCACCTGAAAATGCTCCAGATGGACAAACAGACCAAGCACTAATAGATTTCATTTTAAGTAGAGCATCTGAGGGTAGTTTAATAGTGATTGAAGAGCCAGAAATCTACAAGAATCCACTATTCCAATTTGAGATGATGGATAAAATTTCTAAGTTAGCTCTAGATAAAAACCTAACTATTATTATGACAACACATTCTGAAATAATACCATTGGCAATAGCTAAGCTTGTTGAAGAAGGTAAACTCAAGCCAGATGACGTCAGAATTTACTATTTAACACGCTCAAAGGAAGAACCTTGGACGAAAATCAAGAAAATTGAAGTCTATGAAAATGGAACTTTAGAGGAATTGCCGGATACTGAAAAGGTGATGGCTTTGCTGTTTTAAGGAGGTAACTTATGGCTATCAGATTGGTGGTAGACACCAACGTCCTAATACCAGGTGGTGAAAAGGATGAAGAAACAATAGAATCTATCAAAGAATTCGGAAGTCTACTACCAGAAGTAGCAAGATACGAGGAAGTAATGATTTATCTTTCTGCTGAAATAATAAAAGAATATCAACTTGTTCCAGCCAAGTTAAAGAAATTGAAAGAACAGTTGCCAAGATTTCATAGGTTTCTCGATAAAATCATACCCATTTTCTATCTTTATCGAAAAAAGAGATGTAGATCAATTTCCCTTGAAAAGTATATTGAATTAAAATTGAAGTTTCATGTAATTGAAACGACTAAATTGAACTACGATGTCGTAAACGAATTTATCAACGACCCAGAAGATGAAAAGTTTTTAAGATTAGCCTTAGCGCTTGCAAAAGGTGGAGAAATTTTTATAATTTCTGTAGATCGTGAAAGCCTCTTAAAATTAGATGTCAAGAAACTTTGCAAGAGATATAGAGAAGCCGAAAAAATAAGAATTTACAAGCCAAAAGACTTTGTAGAAAGAGTTATACGACCCCTGCTAGAGTCTGAACGAATATCATGACAATAGGCGTTTTCCTTGTAGGTCTAAAAATTCCTGAAAACATCGGATTCATAGCAAGGGTTATGAAAAACTTCGGATTTAGTGAGCTCTATCTATACAACTGCAACATCACCAAGCAATCTTACATAACGGCCGCACATGCCAAGGACATCCTTGAGAATGCAGTAAGATTAACCAGCTTTGACGAGATACTCGAGCATACGAACATTCTCGTTGGAACTACTGGGGTAACTGCAAAGGCTCAGGAGAGATATATAAGGAGACCGATCTTTAGTCCGGAAGAGCTTAGAAAATTTTTGGAGGGTAAAGAGAACGGCAAGGTTGTCATAGCGTTCGGAAGGGAGGACTACGGACTGTTCGATGAGGAGCTTGAGATGTGCCACATGATCGTCACGATTCCGACGAATCCAGAATATCCTGTCATGAACGTCAGCCATGCAGTTGCAGTGATATTGTACGAGCTAAGTAAGGGTAGATTTGAGACCGAAGAGAAGGTCTACGCAACCGCAAAAGATATCGAGAACCTGGTTGCGAACTTCGAAAAGCTCATGCAGACGGTGTGGTATCCGAAGCACAGGATAGACAGGACGGTTATAGCGTTAAGGAGAATTTTTGGTCGATCTCTAATTACTAAAAGAGAGCTTACTGTTCTGCACGGGATAGTTACGAAGACGATAACCTACGTTGAGAAGCTTAAGAAGGAACTCGAGCGGAAGTGATCAATTAATGATGCCTTGGCGGAAATCTAACGAAAACTCCTTCAGCCCTAACGAACTCTATGAATCTTCTGTAGGTTTCATGCGAGCTTAAGGTTTCGCTGTCCCCAATGCAGATCAACTTTCGCTTAGCTCTGGTTAAGGCTGTGTTCAACCTCCTCAAATCTGTTAGAAATCCCAGATCTCTTTCTCTGTTGCTTCTAACGAACGATATCACTATTACCTCCTTTTCCCTGCCCTGATAGCCGTCGACTGTGTTCACCTCCACAACATCATCCAGCAAAGAGCGAAGAAGATCCACCTGATCTTCATAGGGCGTAATTACTCCAATCCATTCGGCTTTTACTCCAATCTCAAGCAGCCTTTCGACTATCTCTCTGACGATTTCAGCCTCCAATGGATTCTCCCTTGAAAACGAACCCTTCCTTTGTCTCTCCCACTTATTCGGGCATTTCGAAGTGTCGACAAAAACCAACGGCTCTTTTGGATCGAGAATGTCATCCCACGGCTTTCCAAATGAGGAAGCCTTAACACCCAAATCGGCCAAGGTTATGTCCTTTACCTCATCATCGGCCCTAAGTCTTCCTCCGTAGAACTCCTCGTTTGGAAATCTCATAAGCTTCTCGTTCATCCTGTACTGAATCTCGAGCATCTTCGAGTTCTGCGGAAATCTATCGATCAGTTTTTCAAATAGGGTTTCACTCAACTCCTTGGCCTCCTCACTGAGAATGGTTGGGGGTAGCTGCCTGTGATCGCCAGCCAGAATGAACCTTTTTGCCTTAGCAATGGGAATCAGAACACTCGGAATCGTCGCCTGAGTGGCCTCATCGATGATGGCAACATCAAATTCGACATCCCTAATGAATTCCAAAGCTGCTGAGGAGTTTGTGCTCAAAACGACTTGAGCTTGGTCTATTATTTCCCTAACGATCTCGTTCTCTATCTGCTTTGCCCTATCAAGGAGCTCCTGAATCTTCCTGTTCAGTTCGATCCACTTAGCCATCGATCGTATCGTCTCCACGCTCAACCCTCTTGCCCCTCTTCCAGCTTTCGCAAGCCTCAGGATCTCGTTATCACTCAAACCCCTCCTAAGCTGTGGAATTGGCTTTTTATAGCCGTCTCTAAGCTTTATCAGTCTATCGGCCTCATCTCTGAGCCTTCTAACCTCCTCAAACCTTGGATGATTTTCTACTTGGTATGCAAGTGTGGATTGCTTCAGATGCTTCGAAACCCTTCACGGGTGTCCTAATCTAGCGATTCTAACCTTACCGAACAACCTCTCAACCAAATTATCTACAGCCACGTTGCTCTCGGCAGTAGCCAGCACCTTGTTACCCCTTTTAACCTCCTGAAGTATCAACTCCACCAAAGTTCTCGTTTTACCAGTTCCAAACGGGCCATGGATCAGAAAGAAATCCTCGGAACCCAAAGCTAAACCTACAGCCTCCCTCTGGCTTTCGTTCAGATCCTTATCGAAGGGGTCATATTCTACCGATTGCGGAATCTTCGGTTTCCTTAAGCCCAAGACGAATTCCAAAGCTTTTATGCCGCTATCGCTTAAATTCTCAAGGTTTTCTATCATCCTTCGAAACGTTATGTCATTTGCGTAAAGATCGATTCTGACATCTCTCAACGCCCATTTCGGGACGTTTTCCAATG
>CAZBFC010000212.1:0-3536 GCA_964491095.1 uncultured archaeon
CAGTCTAATTTTTGGTAGTATTTGGACAATACCTTTATCCTCGATCGGTATTATCTCCTTTGGCTTTCTTCTCTCAACTTGGGTGATGATGCCTTGTGCAAATTGCCAAATTTCCGCAGGAAGTCGATAAGTTTTGTCTAAAATAATCTCTTCACCTTCCAGATCAAGGAAGAATTCAGGCTTAGCGCCTTTCCAACCATATATAGCTTGATCGTCATCTCCTGCGAGGTAAACCCGTTCTAATCCTGAAATAATCTCCTTCAGAATCTCAAATTCTAATCTATTGAAATCTTGCACCTCGTCGAAGAATCCAATTTTAGCATCGACTTGGATATTAGATTCATAAGCTTCGATTAGAAAGTCGTTGTAATCGAGGATTTTTGTTCTTTCCTTGAATTTTAGCCATAGATCGATTATTTCACCATATTGTGGTGAAATCTTATAGAGCTCATCAAGGCAGGCTTGAACATCTCTCAGCTTTGGATAATACTCTCCAACGATTGCTGTCCATGCCGTGAATGCTCGGTTTCCAAGCGCATCAGAAGATCCAACGTAATCGTCCTTTTCGAAAGGTATCCCGAACTCATTACAGAAATCTGCTTGAATTCCTTCGACGAATCCGTGCTTTTGCAGTCTTTTGACAGTTTCAAGGATGTTTGGGTTCTCTCTAATCAGGTAGCTCAAACACAATCCGTGAAGGGTCCGGAAGTAAGGGTTTATCTTGCCTCCTTTCACGAGTCCAAGCCTGTCGCAAATCTCATCGACTGCAGGATTGGAAAAGCTAACAAAGATAATGTCTTTCAGCTTGAGCGATTCGTTATTTCTTAGCTCGTCTTCAAGGAGGTTGATGAGTTTCGTAGTTTTGCCTGTTCCCGGTGCTCCAAAAATCTTTATGATTTCTGTCATTGCGTGTCCCTCCTTTCGTCTTTATCATCCAAGAGCTCGCTCAAATCCCAATCTTCGACTTCAATGTCTTCATTCTCGTTTTCAGATTCTGTTCCTGTGGTTTCGGGATTCTCTTTGGTTGTCTCATCCTCTTTCTCTTGAGGTTCTTCTGTTTCGGTGCTCTTCTCTTTGAGCATCTCCTCAAGCTTTGAGAATGCACCCTCAAATGGATTCTCGATAATTTCTGGTTCCCATTTATCGCCTTCTCTACTCAGAAGAGCCTTAATTGCTCTCACGTTGAATCTCCAAAAGTATCTTAATCCAAACTTTGTTCTGATTCTGATTCTTTTTCCGGCAAGCAACCTACAAACCGCAGTAGCTACCTTTCTTAGACTGTCGTTTATGCCATGCTCTTCAAGTTTCTGTCTGAAATAGGCTGATTCAACGTAGATCACATTGTTATCAATGTCAATGAACATCCCTGCTTCTGGTGATATCTCCTTGAGCTTTTCAATAGGGATAAAGCCATTCTCAGACGTGATGATTTCTATCACGGCATTTTCAATCGCACTTTCGGAATCAGTTGGAAGAGACACAACACGCCTGTTTTCTATCCAATGAGCGTATATTTTGTAAGCATCTTCTTCGGATATTGGTGGATTAGGTGGCAAAAGGTAAATTTCGAGATAGAGGTTGTTAAAGAAAGCTGTATTGATCTGCATACCGTCCTTAGTGTTCCTGAACAGCTTTTTTATCGGGAATTTCTTCCTCACACCTTTTATGAGGATATCAAACTCTGATGTTGCCTCGAAATATAGAACGTCCTCAGTATCAAAGATTAAGCGATCAGCGGGAGATTTTTTGAATGGACAGTTGTCCTCGTCGCAGAATCCCAACCTTTGAGCCATTCTGCAAGTGAACGCAGGAACATCAAGAAGCTCTGAAAACTCACTCCACGTGCATTGAACTCCTTCCTCTTCCATCCGCCTTAGATACACCTCTACAGGTGCCTTGATTGCTTTCTCAGGGAGACCTTGCGCTTTGAGCCAAGATACGATTATTTTTAAACCATCAAGCGTGAGTGCATCCCTTGCTTTCTTAACGCACGGTGGTTCATCCCGGTTTTTGATGATGCTCTTAAAGACGTTGTTGATCTCCATGTTCCACATGTTCCCGATGTTCTCGTTGTTCCCCTTGTTCTCTATCTCAAAGACCATTTACAACACCTCTCTTAGATGAGGAACAAGGGGAACATCGATCACAAACGGGCAGACTTCTGGCCTGCAATCGGTTGGAAAATCTTCTTTGAAAATACAATTTTTCATGTTTGTTTGGTCTCTGACCATGAATGGGCATGATTCAGAAAAGGTTTTAAAGTCTGAGATACATCTCATTTTTGAGATGCTTGTGATTGCCGCCGCCTGAGCGCTCCCTGACATTTTTTTAGCCACCTCCTTCTGAATTATCGTCCTCAACTTTTCTAATGACAATTTGACCATTCACGACCTTCCAAAGTAGGAGATCTCCTTCTTTAATGCCTAATTCTTTTGGAATTGAAACGAGAAGAGTGTTATTGCTCTTGAATCGCCACACTTTTCTGACTGGTTGCTTGATCCTCACATCCTTAAGCTCGCTCACTTGCTTCATCAAACTTAACATCGTTAAGTAATGTTTATAAAAATTATGGTGTTTAAGTAGGCTTAAAGACTTAAGCAAACTTAAAGAGGTGATATATTGCAAGAAAAAGATAAATGTATTTTAATAAAAGAAGTTTTAGCTAAAAAAGGGCCATTAAGGTTTAAGGAAATCGTTAAAGAAACGGGATTATCCGAACCAACAGTTGCAAAATGGTTAAAAAGATTAGAAGAAAAAGGTGAAATTGCGAGAACCCTTTTACCAAATAAAAAAGGAGTATATTATATATTAATTGATAGAAAGTTCAAGGAAACAAAGGCTGTAATGGGTAAGTTAATTGAAGAAGTTTTTTACGCAGCGAAGAATTATATTAACACTTACAATATTTCAGGATTTCAAGCACTAATGTTTTCCTTTGGAGAAGCACTATTCATAACCATTATAGGATTAGCTAATGATGATCAGATGAGAAAATATGCAACATATTTAATTTTAGATACTTTAGAAAAATTACTTCTTCCTGCAGATAATACAGAGTTCGAAAAAAGGGTCGTTGCAACATTTGATCGGCTATACGAAGAAGTATCTAAGCTTAGTAATGAAGAGCTCGATGAATATCTACGAAAAATTAATGAAAAAATTTTAAAAGCTGAGGAAGAATTTTTAAAAGCTACAGAAAACCAAATCAAAAATAAAGATTCAAAAAATAAAGATTCAACGAAGATGAGTAGATAGTCAATATAATAAGATTACAATCCTGTCACCTTTATCGTTGCATTTTTATCAAAATAAACATATCGATATTACCAACTACCTTCGCAAACCTTATTTTATTCTCATATGATTATACATTATGCCTCGCAAACCTTCAGGTCGGATCGATGTATGTCTTCGTATCAATGCCGACCTATATGCCCGTTTGAAGGAAATTGCTCAAGCTCAAGGCTGTTCTATCGCAGATCTCGTTGAACCCAAGCTTATTGAGCTTGTAGCGTTATATGAGGCAGGGATTAATC